>CAMPAJ010000123.1 GCA_946631805.1 uncultured Eggerthellaceae bacterium | reverse complement strand
TCGATGGTGTGTTGCGTCGAGGCCGTGCGTGCTTTCCCGTTTCCGATGCCGGATGTGTACGCAAGCGTGCGCAGGCGGATGCGGATATGCGCGTGGTCGGCGATGTCGTCTATCTTGAGCTCGGTGAAGGGTCTATGCAAGCTGTTGGCCAAGTCGTGCGCCTCGTCGAACGATACGGCGTCGAATCCGCATCCAAACGAGCGTAGCCCCACGATTTCGAGCTGCGGATTGCCAACCGTGAGCTGCACGAGCTCGCATAGATGCTTCGAGGGCTTCCACAGGGCACGCTTGCTGCGGATGGCGTGTAGTTGCTTTTCGAGGGCGAGCATGGGTATGACCGCAAAGCCGAGCCGTGCGAGTTCCTCGTCGATGCCGTGGATGAGCGCGGGGTCCACGTGGTATGGTCGGCCCGCTACGATGGCGGCGCGCCTCGAGGGATCTTCGCCGAGCCAATCGAAGACCTTGGCTGCAGCGTCGGCAAGCGTTTTCTCGAACCGTTCCTGCTCTTGCAGCGCTAGCTCGAGCGCTGCGAGAAACTCATCTCGTTCGATGTTGTTAGCCCAGCCGCTGATGGTATCGAATAGCGTGTCCAGGTCATGCGGGAACTTGCGCAGCGCTTTGGGTCGAATTGCCTTGATGGTGGGGGAGCTCAGCCGCACGTCTTCCACATTGTCGGCCAGCGCGCATGCGTACGAACAGGCCACAGGGCAGCGCGTCCCGCGCTCGAAACGCGGCATGAACACGACATGCGCACCCTTCTCGACCAGATGGGCGTATCGTAGATGCGCCACCTTCGCCGGATGGCACACGCTTTCGGACGGGATGGTCTCGGCTGCGCGGTCGCTCAGGTGCGCGGCCTTGCCGTCGCATGGCACGACGATGGAAAAACCCAGCTGCGCGAAGAGCGTATGCCAAAACGGCACGCTCTCGTACACGTTCATGGCGTTCATGAGGCCCACAACCGTGCCGCCGCGCGGCCCGTTGTGACTTACGTCGCCGAATTGCGCGATGAGCTTCTGCTCCAATGCCACGATGTTGGTCGCCTTGCTGCTCGTCGCGATGGCCCGTTCGCCGAACAGGGCCTCGTAGGCCCTCTCGCATCGGTTGCCGCTTACGAACCGTCTGCCGCCGCCAAAGTCAACGATCGAGACTAGGCAGGCGTTTCCGCATCCGGGACACCGTTTGGATGTTCTTTTGGGATGGAGTCCGCGTACCTCGTTAAGCGGTAGGAGCGAAGAGGCTGCGTGCGCAGTTCGATCCGCTCTCCCTGTTTTTTCCAAGCTAGCACAGTGCTCGCCCTTGTCATGTTCGTTGAGCGCGGCAAGGGCGTCATGGGCTCGATCCCGCGCGACGAGAGCTGCGCCGTAAGCTCCCATCAGATGAGCGGCGTTGGGCCTTGTGGCAGTAACGCCCGTCACCTTCTCGAACGCGCGCAATACGGCATCGGATTTGAACGTGCCGCCCTGAACGACGACGTCATCGCCCAAGGGCAGCGCATGTGATTTCCCAATGATGCGCGTCATCACGTTATTTGCGACCGAGTATGCGATACCTGCAGCGATGTCGCCTTTCGGAGCCCCCAGTTTTTGGGCATGACGCACGCGCGAGGTCATGAACACGGTGCACTTGGCCCCGAGGTCGACGGGATGCGCCGCTTCCAATGCCAGTTTCGAGAACGTATGGCTTGCAAGTTGCAGCGAACGGGAGGTGCTGCTGACGAAGGCGCCGCAGCCTGACGAGCAGGTCTCGTTGAGCACGGCGTCAACGACGGCGCCATCGCGCACCCATAGTGCTTTCATGTCCTGGCCGCCGATGTCGAGCACGAAGCTCACTTTGGGGCGCAAGCTCTGGGCGGCGCGCAAGTGCGCGACCGTTTCGACGACGCCCGAATCGAATCCCAGGCCTGCCCGTAACAAATCCTCGCCGTAGCCCGTGACCGTCGCGTGCACGATGCGAGGCTTCTTCTTCGAATAGACGCTTGTTTGCACCGAGGTCAGTACGCCTTCGAGCATGGCGCGTGCCGTGGCGAAGGAGTCGCCTTCCACTTCGCGGTAATCCGAGGCGACGAGCGCGCCTGTCTCGTCGATGAGCGCATATTTGCACGTTGTGGACCCGGCATCGAATCCCAGATACAGCGTTTCGGATGCGTGTCCCAGCCGAACGCTGGGCAGCGCCCCCTCGCGTGCGTGGCGCGTTTGGAATTGCCGAAGCTCCTCATCGTTTTCGAACAGCGCGGGCAACGAGCCGGAAAGCTCGAGGTCTGCGCTGTGCCTCATTGCACGTTCGGCGAGCTCCGAGAGCAAGGGGGCCGGGGCGTCGTCTGCGGTCTCGATAGCGCCGAAAGCAGCGAACAGGTGGGCGTCTGCTGGCTTGATGCCCGTTTTTTGAGTGAGGCCCAACTTGCGCCTGAACGTTATGACCAGGGCGGGAATATGCTCGAGGGGGCCGCCTAGGAACACGACCGTGCCACGGATGGGCCGACCGCATGCCAAGCCGCCAAGCGTCTGACGTACGACGGCGTCGAGCGCGCTCTGCGCGATGTCGGCCTTGCTGGCACCGGCGTTGATGAGCGGCCGCACGTCGGTTTGGGCGAAGACGGCGCAGCGCGAGGCGATGCCGTACGTGCGCTGCGCGCCGAGGGCCAGCTTGCTCATCTCGCGGCTCTTCACGCCGAGCATGCTTGCGATGCCGTCGATGAAATCCCCCGTGCCGCCGGCGCAGGTGGCGTTCATGCGCTGCTCGACCGGGTCGTCCAAATACGTTATCTTCGCATCTTCTCCGCCGAGCTCGATGATGCAGTTCGCCTGGGGAAAACGCTTGCGAACGGCATTTGTCGTGGCAACGACTTCCTGCACGAATGGAAGCCCCAGCTCTTCGGCGAGGGCGATGCCGGCAGAGCCCGTGATTGCCGTGGGAAGCCGCAGGTCGCCGTAGCGCCATATCACGTCTCGCAGCAGTTCTGCGAGCGTCGTACGTACATCCGAGCGATGCCTGTGGTACAAGGCGAACACGACGTTTCCGTCAGTGTCGAGGGCGGCGAGCTTGATGGTCTTGGAGCCGATGTCGATGCCGATGCAGGCGGCAGCGTTGTCGTTCGTGTTGAGGTTGGGCGAGCGTCGCGACCACCACGAGTTCCACGAGCGTGCGCCAAGCGAGGTCTCTTGCCCTTCTGCAGGTCCATTGCTGTGATATGGCGGGTTTTCGTGCTTGTTGTAGGGCGTTTCGAACCTGACCATAGGTTATCCCTGTTCTTGCCTTTGCCGAGCATGTTTTGGGTTACAGTAACCCTCCGAAATTGCTTGTTAGCGAAAGGAGGGCAAACCAGATTGGTGGGATGAACAGGCCTGGGAGCAGGTTCATCGTCGAGATTTCTTTGATTTGCAGAATCGAGAGGCCCGATGCGAAGATCAGGAAGCCGCCCACGATGGAGATTTCGGTCATAAGGCCACCGCTGAGCAGGGGAGCGAGAAAGCTTGCCAAAAGGAAGATGCTGCCCTGCCAGCAGAACAGCACGCCGGCTGCTATGGCGATGCCGTATCCGAACGTAGAGGCGAGCACCATCGAGGTCACGAGATCGAGCATGGCGTTCGTGAACAGGAACGTCTCGTCACCGTAGAGCGCGCTGTTGATGGGTCCCAGAATCGAGAGCGTTCCCACGCAGAACAGCATGATGGCCGTAGAGAGCCCACGGCCCAGATCGGGTGTTGAATCTTGTGGAGCAGCGTCGTCGGTCGCGGATTCGGTAACGTGGGTGCTGACGCTTTCGTCGCTCTCTGGCTTCCCCTTCTTGCGGCGATTGACCAAGTCGTTGAATCGACGGTCGATTTCCAAGCCGCTGCCTATGACGCCGCCGATTGCCAAGCTCGCGATGAACAGCACGGGGTAGCTGCTGTTGGGCATGTTTTGCACGACGGCGTTTATACCCAGCCCCGTGGCGGCAAGGCCCATGGCCGTGAACAGGATGTTCTGGTATTTGTCTTTGAGCCCGTGCCGGACGGTTCCGCCGACGGCGCTTCCGACGAGTATCGCGATTGTATTGGCAATGGTTCCGATCATGCAGGGCCTTTCGGGTAGATTGATTCCCATAAGTATATAGGTGCACAGCCTGCATGCTCAGAAATTACGGAGTGTTTAACATGATTGCGAAACGAGGGTGCGGAAGGCGATGATAGCGGCTCTATGCTTTACCCGAGCACGTCTTGCAGCGTGTTTGCCAGGACGTTGATGTCGATGGGCTTGGCCACGTGGGCGTTCATGCCGGCTTCGCGGGAGGCTTTCACATCCTCCTGGAACGCGTTTGCAGACATGGCGACGATGGGGATGCTGGCCAGTGCGGGGTCGTCGCCTGCGCGGATGGCGCGCGCGAGCGCGAGGCCGTCCATGACGGGCATCTGGATGTCGGTGATCACGGCGTCGTAATGGTTGGGGCCTGCTTGGACGAGCAGGTCGAGCGTTTGGCGTCCGTCGACTGCTTCGTCTACCGAAAAGCCCAGGCTTTCGAGCACCATGGTCGCGATTTCGCGGTTGATGGCGTTGTCCTCTGCAAGCAGCAGGCGCTTGCCGGTGAAGTTCACCTCGCCCGTGCGTTGCTCGCAGGGGTTAGCGGGTTCGTTCTCGCCTTGGGAATTGCGCTGAAGCTCGAGCTCGAAATCCACGATGAACTCGGTGCCCTGCCCTTGCTCGGTTTCGACGCGTATCGTGCCGCCCATCAGCTCCACGATGTTCTTGGTAATGGACATGCCTAAGCCCGTTCCCTGGATGCCGCTTGCGGTAGCCGTGCGCTCGCGCTCGAATGCGTCGAAGACCTTGAGCGCGAACTCCTGCGACATGCCGATGCCGGTGTCCTTGACGCACAGCTCGTAGCGCGCGAAGCCCTCGCGGGAGCAGTCGAGCTGCTCGAGCGTCACATCCACGCTGCCGCCTTCGGGCGTGAACTTGTATGCGTTGCTCACGAGGTTGAACAGCACGCGGCTCAATCGCGTCTTGTCGCCATATACGCAGCCGTCGCGGACCGCCGTGGTATCGACGGTGTAGGCGATACGCTTTTCGGCCATTTGGCGCTCGAACAGGCTTTGCGCTTCGTCCATGAGCATGAACAAGCTCATGCGCCCTATGTCGAGCTCAGATTTGCCGCTCTCGATGCGGCTCATCTCGAGCACGTCGTTCAAGAGCGCAAGCATGTACTTGCTCGAGGAATCGATCTTCTGCAAGTAGCTGCGCACCTGACTCGGGTCGTCGCAATCTTGGGCAAACTTGGTGTAGCCGACGATGGCGTTCATGGGCGTGCGTATGTCGTGCGAAATGTTCGAGAGGAACGTGGTCTTCGACTGGCTCGCAATCTGCGCTTCCTCGAGCGCTTGGGCCAGCTTCGCGTTCCGTTCCATCTCTTCGCGGCGGGATTCGGTCGTATCGGATTCGAGCAAGAGGAAGAACCTGGCTGCGCGGTCGATCGTGTAGAAGCTGAAGCGCTTGTAACGGGTCTCGGAGGCGTTCGAGATGGCGAAATTCAACTCGTAGGGTTCGCGCTGTGCAAGCTCCCGCTCGATCGCGTCGATGCTCAGCGCGTCCAGGAGCGCAGCTTTCTCGTCTTCGGGTGCGCAGAGGGCGGGGGCGACTTGGTCTGCGAGGTAGGCCTCGTAATCGCCCGTTTCGTATGCCGGGAAAAGGCCGTCTTGCGTCTTG
>CAMPAJ010000122.1 GCA_946631805.1 uncultured Eggerthellaceae bacterium | reverse complement strand
GGCATCCCCAACAACCTCGTGCCCTACGTCGCGCAAGTGGCGGTTGGAAAGCTCGAGGCTGTGGGCGTGTTCGGCAACGACTACCCCACGCCGGACGGCACAGGCGTGCGCGATTACATTCACGTCGTCGACCTGGCACGCGGGCATGTTGCGGCCCTCAACTGGATGGCCGGCCGCGTAGGCACCGGCAAGCCCATCGGCCTCGGCTCGATGGCGGGAGACCCTGCACCCGATGGCACGCGCAGCGGCGTCGGCATCTTCAACCTGGGCACCGGTCGCGGCTCGAGCGTGCTCGACGTCGTTGCCGCCTATAGCAAGGCATGCGGGCACGACATCCCCTACGTCATCAAGCCGCGCCGCTCGGGCGACATCGCCGAGAACTACGCCGCATGCGACAAAGCCCGCGACGAGCTCGGCTGGGTTGCCGAATACGACCTAGACCGCATGTGCGCCGACAGCTGGCGCTGGCAATCCACCAACCCCAACGGCTACGCGAGCTAACCCCTCGCCCATCCGGTCCACCGCTCCGCGAGCTCGGGGTGGTGGGACAGGATAGCAAGAGGCCCTTCACCAACCGATGAAAGGCCTCTCGTGTACAAGCAGTTTCGAGCGAGCGGTTACTCTTCTTCCCCTTCGATGATTTCGTCAAAGGCGCCGTAATCCCCTTCGCCTTCTGATGTGTCGGCTTCGCCTTCGGAGCCGTCATAGGTTTCGGTGTAATCGCCTTCGTAATCGGTGGAGGCGTACTCGACTTCGCCGTCGCCGTATACGTACTGCGGGTCTTCTTCGTAGTACGTCACGCCCACGGCGCCCTCGTCCATGACGGGCTCGCCTTCGGCCATGCCGGTCGTGCCCGTCTTCTTCGCAGCCTCGACATCGTCGGTGATGCTGGTCTCCGAAACGCCCTCGCTCACGTCCTTGCCCGCCTGGAACAGCTTCATCATGGCCTTGACGCCGGCTTGATCAGCTACGACGTACGAGACGTTGTCGATGGTGGCCGTGCTGGAGGGGATGGTCGCGGTGTAAATCTTGACCTCGTAATCGTTGTTGTGCCTGATTTGGTCGGCGAGGTCGTAGATGAAGTCGAAATCGATGCCCGAGTCGGTCTTGAGGAACTTGGTGGATGCCTGGATCAGGCCCGACAGCTCGGTCGCCGGCGCCGTGAGCGCCTTGTTGATAATTGCCATGATGACCTTACGCTGATTGGCCTGGCGCGTGTAGTCGCCATCCACGTAGGCGCGGCTGCGCGCCAAGATGAGCGCATGCTCGCCGTCCAGGTGCTGCTTGCCCTCGTCGATGTGGCCGCCCGCATCCGGGTCGTCGATAACTTCGTCCACCACGACATCGATGCCGCCAATGGCATCGACCAGGCCCACGAGGCCCTCGAAGTTAATTTCGGCGTAGTGGTCGATATCGACGCCGGTCAAATCCTTGACGGCGGCAATCGTTCCACTCGCGCCACCGTACGTGTAGGCGGCGTTGAACTTCTGGTACCCCTGGCCTTCGATTTCGATGCGCGTGTCGCGCGGAATCGAGACCATCGAGACGGTGTTGACCGTAGGATCGACGCGCACCAGGATAATCGTGTCGGTGCGCGCGCCCATATCGGGATCGTCGGCGCGGGCATCCGAGCCCAGCAACAGGACGGTAAACGGCTCGTCGAAAGCCTTGTGGCCGGTGAGCTCTTCGTCAACGGCCTGCAGCTCGTCGGTCGCCATCTGGTGAAGGTCGGCGTTCACAGCCTGCTTCTGCGATTCCTTGTACAGGTAAAAAGCCAAGCCGCCAACAGCTGCGACCAGGGCAATTATTATAACGGCGATGGCGATTTTCTTGCCGCGCGAAGCGCCGCCATCGGCGGCTTTGTAGTGCTGGTTAGTGCGCGTATACTGCGCATACGCCCCGTTGACAACAGGTTGCCCCGCAGCATGACTTGCGGTCTTCTTAGCTGACTGCTGCGTTGCGGGAACAAACCCTCCTGCAGCTGCAGGCGCACCATCCTGCTGGTTGAATGCCTGCTCGCTCTTTTTTTTGGACATGAGCTCTCCCTCAACAACCGTAGAACGGGTGTGTTGTGTTGTGGACTAAGCACAGAGTTTAACATTGCGAAGCTCACACCATAAAACAGTCACAGCCGAAACACGGCAGAAACCCTGTTAATCGGCTACTGGACGCCTCCTTGCTACGCAACAGCCATCTGCGGTTTAACACACCGACAATAAGCGCCAATGTGCACTATAGGACATAAACCACGGGCGGCATCGTGAATATCATCTGCACATGCACGTTATTACCGAAAACACCGTTCAAAGCGACTGCAGCTACACCAAGGCAATCGCCCTCACAGTTGGCGAGAACATGCACCGCATAAGGCTCGAACAGCATATGAGCATTTCGAGCATATCTCGTTTGAGCGCTTTGAGCAGGCCACTTCTTTCGAGGATAGAAGCCGGGACGTGCGACCTGCGCCTTTCCTACGTGCAGCGCATCGCCGATGCGCTTTGCATCAGCCCCATTGAGCTTTTGGGCCACTAACATCAAGCGCCGATACAACGAGGGCGCTGCCGTGCCAGACGGCAGCGCCCTCTAAGAGGCGATTAAGCAGGCCTTTGCAACCACCGCTCAGCTGCATGCTCGCAAGCAGCTGGCGAAAGGCATCTGGCCGACGGGGGCCTTACTGCATGCGCGCAGTCGCATCCGCCTCGAGCTCGGCCAGCAGCTGCTCGGCTGCCTCGCGCGTGTCGCGCTTGGCGAACAAGTAGGCTTTGACCTTGGGCTCGGTGCCGCTCGGGCGGAATATGACCTTGTTTCCGCCCTCGAGGTCGAACTCGACCACATTGGCGGCAGGCAGGCCGTTCACTCCCGTCGCGTAATCGACGACGCCTTCGACCGCGCAGCCCGCGAATGCCGCAGGGGGCTGTTCGCGCAGTTCGGCCATGAGCTGCTTCATGCGGTCGCCGCCCTCGACGCCCGGGAAGCTGAACGACAGCGTCTTGTTGAGGAAGTAGCCATGGCGCTCGTACAGCGCGCGCATCGCATCGGCAAGGTTCATGCCCTGCGCCTTGTAGTACTGGGCCATCTGGCAGATGAGCATGCTGGCGTCGACGGCATCCTTGTCGCGCACATGCGTGCCGTTGAGGTAACCGTAGCTTTCCTCGAAACCGAACAGGTAACGGTCAGCTTCGCCAGCTGCTTCGAGCTCGCCGATGACGCCGCCGATGTACTTGAAGCCGGTGAGCACGCGGCGCACCTCAAAGCCGTAAGCCGCCGCAACGGCGTCGACCATGACGGACGAGACGATCGTCGTCACGGCAACCTTGCGCGCAAGAGCCTGTTCGCCCTGCGTATCGGCGGTCATGCGGGCAACGTAGTCGAGCAGCAGCACGCCGGTCTCGTTGCCGGTAAGCAGCAGGTAATCGTCGCCGTCCTTGACGGCGATACCCACGCGGTCGGCGTCGGGGTCGGTCGCGACGAGCAGGTCGGGATGAACCTCCTCGCACAGGTCGATGCCCTTCTGCAGGGCCTCGCGAATCTCCGGGTTGGGGTATGGGCACGTGGGGAAGTTGCCATCGGGCTGCGCCTGCTCGGGAACGACCGTCACATCGGTTACGCCCACGCGCTCCAGAATGCGGCTCACGCACTCCAAGCCCGTCCCGTTGAGCGGTGTGTACACAAGCTTCAGGGGCAGGCCCTCGTCTTGCGGACGCGCGACCGAGCACGCCTCCACCGCGTCGATGAAGCGATCGAGCACGTCTTCGGTAATCCATACGATCATGCCCTGGGCAACTGCTTCGTCGAAGTCGACGATTTTCACATCGTTGAACGTATCGACCTTGGCGATGGCTGCGCTGATGGCATCGGCCACCTCGGTTGCAATCTGGCAGCCGTCGGGACCGTAGGCTTTGTAGCCGTTGTACGGTGCGGGATTGTGGCTTGCCGTCATGCACACGCCGCCCGAGCACTCAAGGTCGCGCACGGCCCACGAAACAGCCGGCGTAGGCTCGATGCGCGGATACACGTACGTTTTCACGCCGTTCGCAGCGAACACCTCGGCCGTGCGGCGTACGAACTCTTCGCCCTTGTTGCGGCTATCGCGGCCGATGGCAACGCTCGGCTCGTCGAAGTTGGCGTTCAGGTAATCGGCGAAGCCCTGCGTGGCGCGCCCGACCGTATGGACGTTCATGCGGTTCGTGCCCGCGCCGATGATACCGCGCAAACCAGCCGTCCCAAACTCCAAATCCTGATGGAACGCCTCGAGCGCGGCCTTGTCGTCCGAGCGCATAGCCTCGAGCTCCTCGCGCAAGTCTTCTTCCTTGACGTTGCCGAGCCAAAGCTCGAGCAACTCGGTTTCCTTCGTCATAGCCCATCCTTTCCTCTTTGGACTCGATAATCCCATACGGTGCGCAGCAGCCCCGGCTGCGCGGCTTTTGAACAATGTATATATTAGTAGATAATAAAGCCAGCAGCGGCCGTTTTACGACACAAGGCCAATAAGCTCATCGGGCTGGTCGATTAACGCGAGGGCCCCACATTCACGCAGCTCGTCGACGCTCCTATACCCCCAGCTTACGCCCACGGGATACGCACCGGCACGCAGCGCGACGGTCATATCGGACCCCGAATCGCCCACATACACAACCTGCGCAGGCTCGACGCCCAAATCCTTCATCATCTGCAACAACCCGGTTGGATCCGGCTTGCGTGGCGTGTCGGGGCTTTCGCCGCGCACGACGTCGAACACTCCCGGAAAATGCTCGCCCACCACGCTGCGCGCAGCTGCATCGAATTTATTCGACAGAACACCGAGCTTGATGCCGCGGCCCTTAAGCGCAAGCAGTGCTTCGGTCATGCCCTCGTACGGCTTCGTGTACTTGTGCCCATGCTCGGGGTACAGCTCCTTCCAGCGCGCCAAAATGGCATCGATATCGGCATCTGGGGTTCCCGTAGGTACGGCACGTTGCAGCAAAACGCGCGCGCCGTTGCCAACATAGCTGTTCACCTCGTCGCTCGTGTGCGTCGGCATATGGTGCTCCTCCAAGACCATGTTCGTAATTCGAACGAGGTCGGGCAACGTGTTCAGAATCGTTCCGTCAAGATCGAATATGAAAGCTTGGTATGTCATGATCGTCCAATCTATGTGCACCGCTCGCGATCGGCGCCCAACCTACCTGCAACCCAACGGATGAGCTTGATGGCGTCCCGCAGGGCCAACAGACAAACAGCAACAAAAAAAGCCGCTGAAAGCGGCTTGATTTGTGGTGCGGGCGAGAGGACTTGAACCTCCATGGGGCGAACCCCATACGGACCTGAACCGTACGCGTCTGCCAATTCCGCCACGCCCGCGCGTGACTCGCAAAACGAGCGAAATGAATAATACCCTACCGTGCAAGCTGGTGCAAGAAAATATTTCTCATTTCTCCTAGTTTGCACGTTTCGTGATGAAAACCGCGACCAAAAGCCCCAACGCCCCAATAGCCCGATGGAACCGCAATGCGCACGAGGAAAACGCGACGCTGCGACAGGCGACGTGTTCCACGACTTGGCCCAAACTGCCGGGAGGGCACATGGACCGTCTTAAGGGTTTCTCGTGTGCGCTGGCAATTTTGACGATTCGGCGGCGAGATATTTTACGCCGACTGTGCTACCATATTGCGCTACGCGGGTGTCGCCAAGTGGTAAGGCACGAGCTTCCCAAGCTCGCATTCG
>CAMPAJ010000121.1 GCA_946631805.1 uncultured Eggerthellaceae bacterium | reverse complement strand
GCACACGTTGCCAACGCTGTCGGCCGTCGTGTACTTGCCCTCGAGCGGCGTGCCTGCGTAAGCGGCAGCGTCGCCGGCGTCGCCAGCCTTGCCAGCGCTATCGGCACCCTTGGCGCCATCGGGGTCGTTGAAGCAACCGACGGTGGACAGGGCCTGGTTTGCATAGTTGCCAGCCGGAACGGAGTCGTCGCCGATGCCGACGGTGTACTTGCCGGAAGCGATGTCGTCGAGGGTGACCTCGGTGATGTCGTCATTGCTAGCAGCCGTAACGATAACCAGGTCGTTCACGAACATCGTCGTGCGCGTCGCTGGATCGATGTAGCCAGCCTCTTCGGCCTCGTCCATCGTCTTCTTCGAAGCGGTGATCTCCAGGTCCGCATACGCGCCAGCTGCAAGCTCGGCGTTCAGGTCGCCAGAGCTCAGGTACTGGGTGTCGGCGAACGTAATGCCGGGGTTCTTCTCGGTGTACAGGGCCTGGGCCTCGTCCATCGCCTTCGACAGCGAGTTTGCGGCGAACACCTGCAGCTGAACAGCCTCGGCAGATGCCGCGGCGCTGCTGGCGGCCTCTGCACTCGCAGCGGTGCTGCTGGCGGCCTCGGAGCTGGCAGCCTCCGCGCTTGCAGCTGCGCTGCTAGCGCTCGCGCTCGCGGAAGCTGCAGAGCTTGCAGTTCCCGACGAGCAGCCCACCAGTGCAAATGCGGCTACCAAAGCAGCAGCAAATGCAGCGGACAACACTACATTCCACTTTTTCATGAGCATCCCTTCTCGTTTCCTTCCCTATACTCGGCCCAATGGTCATTCATAGGACCGAATAATTGAGTATGGTACCGCTGAAACACATTATCGTCAATCAGATATTATTTACGTATAAATCTCTTTTCATACCTATATATACCGTTTCATAACTATTCAGAACCACGCAGCAATATAGGCAATAGCGGCTGTTCAAATGTTTGCCTTGGGCGTACACACCCCGTGCTCAAGACAACGTGAAGCTATACACGCACTACTTGCGTGCTCATAGCACGTTATTCATTCACCACTGATTATTCTGGTAGAAAAGGTCTACATGACCCGTATTTATTGCTGCTTGCCCGGCATCGTGAAAGGCGTCGGCTTGTACGCCTTGTCGCTTTCTTCGGTAAAGAGCTCCGAAGACGAAATGGCATCGTGAATCTGCTTGTACGGATCAAGCTCTCCCTCGTCGGATTCATCAGCCGGCTGCGTCGATTCGCCAGCTTGGGCAGGGCGCTCGGAACTACCAGTCTTCGCGTCTTGTACCTCGACCTCGCCCGTTCCCTGGGAAAGCATCGAGCGGGCCTCGGCATCTGCCGCACTTTGATATACCTGTTCGGCAATGCGAGCGCGCAAATCGGCCGCGCGTTCGTTGATGCAGTCGTGATACGGCTTGGAGTGCTTGGCGGAGTGCAGAGCAACATCGCTCATGGATTTCATGCCAGGCCGCGGCGTGGCCACGGGCTCTGGAACAGGGGCCTTCCCCATCACTTCGGCTTTACCCAGTTCCCGTCCAGCCCAATACACGCCGGCAGCAGCTGCCGAGCCTGCAACGACTTTGAGCGCTTTCTTAATCTTGCCAGCCATAATCGTCATTCCATATCGTCGGTATACTCGTCTTGCAAGTTAACCTTGCTGCTAGCAATAATGCCACCACAATATGCAGGCCCTGTGAAGCGCGGGCCTTAAGTCAACAGCATTTGACTGATTTGAAACCATCTTAATAGTATCTAGACGTATGAATCGTCACAGAATGCGACTTTCTGCTATGCCAACAATCATCTCGCTTGAAAATTTACTCCCATATAAATATACTATTTTCAGAATAAATTAATCTGAGAGAGGTACTCAATGTTGCCGAATGGTGTTATGAACGCCGATGACGTCGCTCGCTACCTGCATCTAGGCAGGAACAAGGTATATCAGCTCGCCAAGAACGGCGAACTCGCCTCATATCGGGTCGGCCGTAAGCTACGTTTCACCATCGACGACGTGGAGGCATACGTTGCTTCGACCCACAATACGCAGGCAACGCACCTCGCAAAGCCGATGCGCCCATCGGCCCCCCGCGCGAAAGAGCGCACCCAAAGCCTCTCTGATGCGGCTTCGTTCGGAACGCTCGCAGGCGAGCCGTTCGTCCTCGCAGGCGGCGATTTGGTCGGCGACATTATCGCCAGTCATCTAAACGCCGCAGGTCAATATACGGAACGCCTGATCAATGGCAGCTATACTTCCCTTGTTAACCTCTACGCCGGAGATGCCGACGCGGCTATCGTCCATCTATACGACCAGCGCTCCAATAGCTACAACATCCCTTACATTCGTGGCCTGGCTCCAGGATCGTCGGTCAAGGTCTTTAGAATTTGTGGAAGACGACAGGGGCTCATCGTCCAGAAGGGCAACCCTAAGCGCCTTACGACGTGGGGATCCATTTTGCGCGATGGCGTCCGGTTGTCCAATCGGGTTAAAGGCAGCGGTGCCCGCGTGCTCTTAGACGAGAAGCTGCGCGCGATGGAAGCCCGCAGCGACCTAATCATCGGCTACGACTCCGTCGCCCAAACTGCGCAAGTTGCAGTCGACCGCGTAGCCACCGACCTTGCGGACGTCACCGTCGGATCAGAACGCGAGGCAGCGCGCAACCCCAACGTCGAGTTCGTGCCGCTTCAGACAGAGTGGGTCGACCTGGTCGTTGCTAAAACCCCGCGCATGAGGCCCCTCATCAAAAAGCTCGGAATGCTGCTGCCGAGCCAGGACCTCGCCGAAGATATCTTGGCCGTACAGCCTTGCGACGTTTCGAAGCTCGGCACGATCGTGTACGAAAGCTAAACGCGCTGCAATACCCCGCAATCCAAAGAAGGTCCTATCGTCATTGATTCGCCGCAGGTTGCTGCTCACACTGGCTTCATGCTCGTCCTTCCTGTTCAGGAAGGCGATGGGGGTCGTTCGCTTGGCTTCGACTAACCTAAGTGAACAACAGGAAAAATGCCTGCAGAATCGCTCACGACCCCATCGTCCTCCTGAACAAGGCTGCTGGGGCCTGAACTGTAACCGGCACAGCTGCGTATGAGGCGTTTTCGCCCCCTGACGATGAGGCACTACGCTATGATGCGTACGAACGATTGGATCGACGAGACGATTCCCCGGCCAACACCATGATGTAAGAGGTTGCTATGCTGTTCATACTTACAGGCGACATTCAAATCGGGAAAACCCGCTGGCTCATGCAGACGCTTGACGAGCTCGAAACACGCGGCGTGCCCTCCTATGGAGTCATCGCGCCAGGCACATGGATCGAACATTCGGATGGCCCTTCGACAACGTACGAAAAGACGGGTATAAACAACGAGCTGCTGCCACAGCATGCAATCATCCCGTTTGCTCGGCGCAACGATCTTGTAGACGCCGACGACCTTGCCGCGTCATGCTCGCAAGCACAGCGCGCACAACTTGCCTGGGCTATTGACGATACCGCCATACAACGAGTAAACGAGCATTTCGACGAGCTCGCAAGCCAGGAAAGCGGCACTCCCGGATTGCTCGTGGTAGACGAGTTCGGCCGATTGGAACTGCTCCGGAACGAAGGGCTTACGTCGGCGCTGAAGCTCGTGGAACGAGGGGCGAACAGCTTGTTCCCCCATGCGCTCATTATCGTGCGCGAGCAGCTTCTCGAGGCTGCGAAGCAGCGTTTCTCTAACCTCAGCTGGAATGAGTTGCGGATCATCCGGCCGAACGACCAGGCAAGAAGCGAGCTGTTCTCTGCATTCGGCCTATAGTCCGCAACCACGGGCCCTATACGAACGCTACGGCGCAACCGCCATAGAACCTTACAGCGAAACGAAATAGGGCGCCAAGCATCGCAGCCTAGCGCCCTCGGCAACTCAATCGCAAGCGTACCCGCTTCGAATCCCCGCCTCCATCCATCAATATGAATATGGGCGCAGATATACGTTAATCAAATCACCTACTTTTGGCGGCTCAATTCCCGGGCCGTTTTTGAGGGCGTAATAGACGTTCGCGTGTTCGGCTTCCACGGGATCTGGGTGTGACGAAGTCGTTGGATACACAGCGAATACTCCCTCGTCGGTGGGTCTCATCTTCATCTGCTTGATGCCGTAGAACACGCCGCCTTCGCGGGGGCGCACCTCCCCCTTCGGCTTTGCCGGGGCGTTTATCGCCTTCCCAGCTCCAGGATGACCGCCTTTTGGAAAATCCTGTGCAAGACGAGCGGTCACGCGCACCGGCCAAGGATCCTGTCCCAAATACTTCTGAATAGCGGGATACAGGTAGAAATCCGTCGTAAACGCGGCACCGCCTGGAGGACCCGAAATTCCGATGACGGGCGTACCGTCCAAAACCGAGAACGAGCTGTGATGGCCGGGGCCATGGTTCGTTTGATGGTAGTGCACCGTGCCAATGCGCTCCAAGATCTCGAGCGACCAATCGTCCGAACCTTTGGAGGAGCCTGCGTTCAAAACGACTATGTCGGCCTCTGCGGCAGCCTTGCGCAAAACAGCCTCGATGGCCTCGGGATCATCGGGCGTAATGGGGTACAAGAGGGCTTCACCGCCCCATTGCTCGATCTTTCCCTTCATCATGAGGCTGTTCGTCTCGATATTCTTGCCCGCCTCAATCTCGCCGCCGACGGGCACAAGCTCGTTGCCCGTTGGAAGGAACGCAACCTTCGGCTTGACAAGCACGCGCACGCTCGCGTTGTTGCCGCTCGCGATATGCGCGGCAAGCAGCGGCGAAATAACGCTTCCCGCCTCCACAAGGACCGCCCCTGAGGTAAACGAGCTACCCGGCGCACGCGTCCCCGCGAAGCGCGCAGACGGGGCCGTGAGGATTTCCTTGAGCACATCGTTTTCGTCGAGCACGACGTTTTCGATCACGATGGCGGTGTCAAAGCCCTCGGGCATTGCGACACCCGTGTTCGCAAAGTCCCAATCGACGCCCTTTTGCCAGGCAGAAACATCGGGCAGGACATCGTCCTCGAGAGCCGCGAAATCATCCCAATGCACGGCAATCGAATCCATGCTGCACGTCAGCGCATTCGGCTTGTTAATCTGCGCAACTGCATCCTCGGCGAGGACGCGCCCGATGGCATCGGCAATGGGCACTTCCTCCACCTGGGGCGAAAATTGGCATGATCCCAGAATTATCTCGATTGCTTGCTCTTTGCTCACCTGAATATGACTTGAATGGTCGCGCATGCGCTCCCCTTTCCAACTACTTCGCAGGCTTGTATAGTATCGCAATCGAGCGACTATAGGCCCTCGTTCATCCGCGAGCGAGGCAATTATTTGGGGAATCAGCTGGCAGAAGCTTTAAGCGGAATGATGGGCCAAATAGGACCCACATCGGAATTAGCTCGAACCGATTAAGGGGTCCGGCAAACAGCAGAGCAATGCAGCAAAGGGGACAGCCCCCTTTGCTGCATTGCCCCAATTGGAGAAATATGCGCCCAGAGCCAACCCGAACGCATATCCAAAAAACCTGTTTTGTCCTAGCGCACCCAACCAGATTGGGCGCCTCGCGACGGGAATGTGTATTTGGGGTCTGACCCCAAATACACATCCGGGGGAACTACTTCACCTTGACGGTGACGACGGCGGACTTGGAACCAGACTTGTAGTTGGCGTTGCCCTTGGCGCTCGCCTTGACGGTGACCCTGTAGGTGCCCTTGGCGGTGC
>CAMPAJ010000120.1 GCA_946631805.1 uncultured Eggerthellaceae bacterium | reverse complement strand
GGTGCTCGGTGACGGCGCGAGCATGGCTCGCATAAACAAGAACTTGGCCTGGTACAACAGCAAGCTCGTGAATGCGAAGAAGGCGCGCTTGCGCAGCGCAAACTCCGTCTGGTATCACAACGACGGCAGCTTGACGATGAAGAAGGGTTTTCTGGCCAAGGCGCGGAAGTACTATGCAGCCGAGGTGAGCGGAGCTGATTTCAACGATCCGGGCGCAGTGAAGACCATCAACGGCTGGGTGGCTAAGAACACCAACAACATGATCAAGAAGATCGTGGACAGGCTGAAGGCCAGCGATCGCATAGCGATTCTAAACGCCCTGTACTTCGATGCGGAATGGCGTACGCCGTTTGAGCCTAGCAGCGTGTCCACCCAGCGCTTCACCAATGCCAACGGGAAAAAGCGCAAGGTTAAGATGATGCATGGGACTGAATATTCCTACATCGAGCGCGAGGGCGTTACCGGCTTTATCAAGCCGTACGCAAAGGGCTATAGCTACGTTGCCCTGCTTCCCAAAAAGGGCATGAATGCGCGCCAGTTCGCCAAGGGGCTCACCGGGGACTCGTTCCGCAAGCTCGTCTCGGGCGCCAAGCAGGCGACGGTGCTCGTCGCGTTGCCCAAGTACACGATTTCGTACAGCAACGATTCGATGGAAAAGCAGCTCAAAGCCATGGGCATGAAGCTGCCGTTCTCGAGCGCGGCGAACTTCAAGAGCATGGCGACGTGCTCGGATGGCGATTTGAGCGTGGACCGCGTCGTGCACAAGACGAAGATTGAGGTAGACGAGCAAGGAACGCGCGCTGCTGCGGTTACGGGCGTGATGATGAAGGCCAATTCGGCGTTTCTTGGAGACGTGAAGCGCGTTACGCTCAACAGGCCGTTCGTGTACGCTATCGTGGACAACGCAACCAAGCTGCCCGTATTCATCGGCACGGTCAGCAATATTGGCAAGTAATGCGCGAAAGGTAGGAGAAACGCATGAGCGCTGACAAGCGAACGGGTGATGCGCCGTCTGGCTTGAGCTGGATGGCGACATGCGCGCTCATCGCCTTCACGCGCAGGGGCTGCACGCTGGCAAAGCATCTTGCGTCAGGTTTGGAACAGCAGCTCGGTTCGAATACCGTGCGCGTGACAGTGCATGGTCCTGCCCGTTATGCCGATGAACTGGGTATTCGAGCATACGAGAGTTTGGGAGCTTGGACGGCCGAGCAATTTGGGCAAGCCTGCGCGCTCGTGTACGTGGGGGCGACGGGCATCGCCGTGCGCGCTATCGCGCCGCATGTGCGCGACAAGTTTTCTGATCCTGCCGTTGTAAGCGTCGACGAGGCGGGGCGTTTTGCCGTTCCACTGCTGTCGGGGCACGTTGGGGGCGCTAACGAGCTAGCGCGTACGGTGGCGCAGCTGTGCGGCGGACAAGCGGTCGTTTCGACGGCAACCGATGTGAACGAGCTCTTTGCAGTTGACGAGTGGGCCGCTCGTCGGGGGTTCGCCATCAAGGAGCGAGCCGTGGCGAAGAAGATCTCGGCGACGTTGCTCGAGGGCGGAACAGTGGGTTTCGTTTCGGATTTCGATTTAAACTGGGAGCCGCCTGCTGGCGTTGTTGCCCTTGGAGCGGCATCTGATGTGACACCCGCTTTTGACGGACGCCCTGCCATAGGGTTTGCGGTATCGCTCGACGATGCATGCCAGCCATTCGGGCAGACGCTGCATCTGGTGCCGCGCATCGCGACCGTTGGCGTTGGCTGTAGGCGTGATACCGATCCGGACGTGCTCGAGCGCGCGGTCGATGCGGCTTTGGCAACGGCGCGCGTGTCGACGCTGGCTGTTTGCGCGCTTGCTTCCATCGATGTGAAAAGCGACGAGCCTGCAATTTTGCAGCTCGCCCAAAAACGCGGATGGAACGCGCGGTTCTATTCTGCCGACGAGCTCGCCGCCGTTCCCGGCGATTTTGAATCGTCCGAGTTCGTGCGCCGCACCGTCGGCGTCGACAACGTGTGCGAGCGTGCGGCGCTTGCCCAGGGCGGTACGCTCCTTCTGGGAAAACAGGCGGGCAACGGCACGACCGTCGCCCTATCGATTCAGGATGTGTATTTGGGGTCAGACCCCAAATACACATCAGCGGCAGAACGTAATTCGGTTGAAAAGGAAACGCAATGACATGCTAAGGGGATGATTCCCCGCAATGCGTAATGTGTATTTTGGGTCTGACCCCAAATACACATCTGAGACGAAGGATGCAAGAAAGGAAATAACATGAGCGAAGCAACGGGAAGGCTGTACGTCATCGGGCTCGGGCCTGGAGGGGCTGAGGACATGACGCTGCGCGCGCAGGCGGCAATCGAGGCGTGCGACCTCGTGGCAGGGTACACGGTCTACGTCGATCTGGTGCGCGATCAGTTTCCCGAAAAGGAAATCTTGACCACGCCTATGCGCAAGGAGGTCGACCGTTGCCGCAAGGCGCTCGAGGCTGCTGCAGCGGGCCGTAGCGTTGCCATGGTCTGCTCGGGCGACCCGGGCGTGTACGGCATGGCGGGCCTCATCTATGAGCTGGCGGAGGAATATCCTCCCGTGGACATCGAAGTCGTCCCCGGCGTATCGGCCTCGACGGGAGGCGCTGCCGTGCTCGGAGCGCCCCTCATGCACGATTGGTGCACGATTTCGCTTTCGGACTTGCTCACACCGTGGGAAAAAATCGAGCAGCGCTTGACGGCAGCTGCTCAGGCAGATTTCGTCATAAGCCTGTACAATCCCTCTTCGCATAAGCGCCCCGACTATCTGCAGCGTGCCTGCGATATTCTGCTCGCAGCCGGCAAAGACCCGCAGACTGTTTGCGGCACGGTGCGCAACATAGGTCGCGAGGGCGAAGAAGCGCACGTCATGACGCTTGCCGTGCTGCGCGATACGCCCGTCGACATGTTCACGTGCGTGTTCATCGGTAACTCGCAGACCAAGGAAATCGATGGCCGTATGGTCACGCCGCGCGGCTATTTGCAGCGCGAAGACTAGCGTGCTTTCGGTTGGCGACGCAGGAGTTGCGGGAGTGGCCGGCGCGCGAGTGCCAAGGGTAGAACTCGGGATGCTCGGCCGTCGAGGTTTGCAACGTCGTGGTTTGCTTTGCGGTATACGGAGGGCGAAGTGCAAAACATCAAGCTCAAGGGCTTGCGAAACACGCGTGATTTGGGAGGTTTGCAATCCCCCCAAGGCGTCGTGCGCTCAAAGCTACTGCTTCGTGGAGGCCACCTGCACGATGTAGGGCCGCGTGAGGCCGAGGCGCTGCAGGCGCAGTTCGATCTTCGGTACATCATCGATCTGAGGACCGATATGGAACGCGACGAGAAGCCCGACGCCAAGATTCCCGGTGCCGAATACCGCCATATGCCCATCCTCGACGAAGCGACAGTTGGTATCACTCACGAGCAGCGCACCGATGACCATGCGTCGTTGCTCTCGCGGCTTCCTGACATTCGCGAACTGTATGCCGGCATGGTGTCGGGCGTTCAGGCGCAGCACCTTGCTGCGGTCGTGCACTTGGCTATGGACGCCGCCTCGCATGGGCAGGCCGTGCTCTACCATTGCACCGAGGGGAAGGATCGCACGGGCGTCGTTTCGCTCGTGCTGCTTTGGATGCTCGATGTGCCGATGGAGGCAATCATGCAAGATTACCTGTTCACAAACGGGTATGCGCAAGCTCGAGCGCGAAAGTATTACTGGCTCGTGCGCGTGATGAAGCACGACAAGGCGGCTGCAAGCAAGGTGCGCGGCCTGTTCCTGGCTGACGAGGGATATCTTGGGGCGGCAATAGAGGCTGTCGAGCAAAGCTACGGTTCGATGCGCGCATTTGTAACGGATGGTCTGGGTGTAGACGAGGCCGAGCGGGAAGCATTCAAGCACGCGATGCTATGCTGAATGTCGCGCAGCACTGTGATGAAAGGGTCTTCTGGTGGAAGTACTGGTTTTTGGTGGAACAGTCGAAGGACGGCTGCTCGTCGAATGGCTTGATTCGCTCGGGGCGTGCGATGTTGTCACATGCGCGGCGACCGAATACGGTGGAGAGCTCGTAGGCGGCCACGAGCACGTTACGTCGCTCGTCGGCCCGCTCGACGCCGATGCGAAGGAGTGCCTCGTTGCCGAGCATGATTTTTGCTGCATCGTGGACGCGACGCATCCGTATGCGACGCATGTGACGTGCAGCATCGCCGAGCTCGCGCGGGCGCACGGGTTGCCGTTGCTGCGCCTGCTTCGCGACGATTCCGCCGACGGGGCGTTCACGCTCGTCGATGATGTCGCCGCAGCGGCTGCGGTCCTTGCTGAACGCACGGGGAACGTGATGCTGACGACCGGGGTCAAGGACCTGCCGGCATTCGTCGGAGCGATTCCCGATTATGCGGAGCGGCTGTACGTGCGCATCCTTCCCGTGGAGTCGTCCGTTTCGCGTGCGCATGAGCTCGGGATACCCGCGAGCCACATCATAGCGATGCAAGGGCCGTTCACGGAGCCGATGAACCGGGCGCTGCTCGAGCAGTTCGACATTTCCACGATGGTCACCAAAGCCTCGGGCAGCACCGGCGGCTTCCAGGAGAAGATCGACGCAGCTGCCGCCTGCGGCGCGGAGCTCGTCGTCATAAAGCGCCCCGAGGAGTCCGAGGGCTTCTCGTTTGCGGAAACCCAGGCGAAGCTCGCCGACTTGCTGGGAATCGAAGTGGAAATCGACCGTTTGGGATCCGAGTACGGGGCTGGCGCCGATGCGGTGGCGCGCCCCGAATCCGGCTTAGGCGCCGGCGAGTCCGTCGTCGTTGCGGCAAACGCCTCCGATAGCGACCTTCGCACCGTGTACCTGGTGGGCATAGGCTTAGGAGATCCCGATACGCTTACGGTCGAGGCCGTGAAGGCCATCGAGCGCAGCGAGCTGCTCATCGGGGCCGCTCGCATGCTCGAGCCCTACGCCGACCACCCCGCGGAAAAGCGCGCGCTCATCAAGAGCGACGACATCGTCCAGGCTCTACGCGATTCCGATGCGCGTTTTGCAAGCGTGCTGTTCTCGGGCGACGTGGGCTTCTACAGCGGGGCAACTGCGCTTTCCGCAAAATTGGCCGGCATCGAGGGACTTGCGGTACGCGCCGTCCCCGGCATCTCGTCGGTCGTGTGCCTGTGCGCCCGCCTGCTCACGCCCTGGCAAGATGTGCATCTAGTATCGGCGCACGGCCGCGAATGCGATCCCGTTGCCGAAGTGCGCGCCCATGCCAAGACGTTCATGCTCACGGGGGGCAAGACGAAGGCACGCGATGTGTGCGAAATGCTCGATGCAGCTGGGCTGGGCGACGTGAACGTTCACGTTGGCGAGCGGCTTTCGTACGATGACGAGCGTATTGTGCACGGGGCCGCTTCGGAGTTGGCGCAACAGGATTTCCTGGACCTCGCCGTCATGCTCGTCGAGAATCCTAATGTGCCCAAGCGCGAGCCCGGAAAGCTGGAAGCGTAGCGCGTCGAACGGCGCTGCGCCTTGCGTCGGCCTGCGCCCGAAAGGAAAGATATGCAACAAACTGCACCACGACTTCTTATATGTGCACCGGCGAGCGGAGGAGGGAAGACGACGTTTACGTGCGGGCTCCTGCAGGCGCTTGCGAATCGCGGCTTGAAGCTGCAGGCATGCAAGTGCGGGCCCGACTACATCGACCCGATGTTCCATCGGGAGGTCATCGGGGCCGACTCGCGTAAC
>CAMPAJ010000119.1 GCA_946631805.1 uncultured Eggerthellaceae bacterium | reverse complement strand
TCTGTCTCACCGCCCCTTCCGGCCGGGGCGGTGTTTTCGCGCTATTCCTCGCGCGCGGACGTATCCAACATCGTCCGCTACTGCTGCGGAACGCTGCGAAAACACCGCCCCGGTCGGAAGGGGCTTCGTTGTCTGGCTTGGTCCCCTGATGCGTTTAAGTCTGGTCGGGTGCATTGACTTGGGTGGTTGCCCCCTTTAATGCGTTCACAATGCGCCGTGAGAGGGAAAGACGGGGGCGAGAGGATGGGGGTTTCGTCCTGTTTTCGCGGGATGGTGGACAAATGGGTATAATCAGTGCGGCTAATTACCCTGTATGCGAGTGATAAGGATTATTGCGAATGGCTATTTCTACTGCAGATTTCAAGAACGGTATGTGCATCGAGTACAACGGCAAGCTGTGGACGATCGTGGAGTTCCAGCATGTGAAGCCCGGCAAGGGCGGGGCGTTCGTGCGCACGAAGATGCGCGATGTACGCACGGGCCGCATCGTTGACAACACGTTCAATGCCGGCACGAAGTTCGATTCCGTGCGCATGGAGACGCGAAAGATGCAGTACCTGTACAACGACGGCGCGGATTTCAACTTCATGGATACCAACACGTACGAGCAGGAAGCCATCGGCGCCGACATCGTGGGCGACGTTGCCAAGTGGCTCAAGGAGAACGACGAGGTCACGCTGCAGTACGCTGGTGACGAGCTCATCGGTATCGAGCCTATGATGTTCGTCGAGCTCGAGGTTGCCGAAACCGAGCCCGGCTTCAAGGGCGATACGGTCCAGGGCTCCACGAAGCCTGCGACGCTCGAGACCGGCGCCGTGGTGCAGGTCCCGATGTACGTCGAGATCGGCGACGTGCTGCAGATCGACACGCGCGACGGCCGCTTCGTCAAGCGTATGTAACGGCTCGATTGCTTGCGTTTTTGGGCCCGCTTCGGCGGGCCTTTTGTTTGGATGTGCCTTTCGTAGCTTTGGCACATTGCTGATGGACGCGCTGATGGCATCTCATATAATCAACGGAGCTGTTCCTTTGCCGGTGGCACAAATCGTTTGCCGGCATGAAACCACAAACGGCGCTTACAGAGACCCGGATGGGAGCTTTTTTATGACGGATTTGAACATTGAAGGTTTGGCCATCGCGCCTGGTGTTGTGGAGACGATTGTTTCGCTGGCGGCACGCGACGTCGCGGGCGTGGCCGGCATAGGCGACCCGTCTACGAGCGGGATTCGCACGTTTATCGGCGGGAAGCCGTCGACGCAGGGCGTTGACATTACCGTAGACGACAACAATGAGCTGAACGTATCGATTCGGCTGTTTGTCAACAGCGGCAACGTTCTTCCCGACGTGGCGGCGAATGTGCGCCAGGCGATTGCCGACGCCGTCAGCACCCAGGTGGGTGCCAAGGTGGCATCCGTCGATGTGTTCATCGACGGTATTCAGTTCGAAGACTAATCAGTGGGTAGGAGCATATGGCCAGCATAAGACGAGAACGTCGTCGCGCACGCGAGGGCGCTTTGGCCCTGTTGTATTCAGGCGACATCACCGAATCCAACGCAGCATCCCTGGTCGAGGAAGGCGCGTATCCCGACGATAGCCTCGTCGTCTCCGAGTATGCCGAAAAGCTCGTTCGAGGTGTGACCGAGCACGTGCAAGAAATCGACGCCCAGCTCGCTTCAACGTCCGAGAATTGGGCGCTCGATCGCATGCCCGTTGTGGATAGGGCGATATTGCGCATTGCCGTGTACGAGATGCTGTACGTCGACGAAGTGCCTGTTTCGGTCGCGATCAACGAGGCGGTCGACCTGGCCAAGATGTACGGCGGCGAAGATGAATCCTCCCGATTCGTGAATGGCGTGCTGGGCCGTATTGCTCGCAAGGGGGAGCTCGCAGACGAGGCGGAAGCCGCCGAGGTTTCCGACGGGGAAACCAAGGCAATGGCCGCCGACCAAGACGACATGCCTACCGAACCGGTCGCCGATGGCGATTCGGCAGAATCCGATCTGGGCGGGCAGCTGTCATGAGCGACCCGATAGGTCAGGATTTTTCGGAAGCAAAGCGACGCCTGGAGGAGATTGCCGAGTCGGTGGCACGTGACGACATGCCGCTCGACGATGCATTGGACCTGTTCGAGGAAGCCGTTTCGCTTGGCATGCAGATCAGCGACGTTTTGGAGACGGGTTTGGACGAAACCGAAATCGTAGAGGCCCAAGAGCAGGCGTCGCAGCAAGGGCAATCCAGCCAAGCTCCAACCGATCAATCGCAGCCCGAGGCTTCCGACAACTAGGTGAATGTTGTGACGCGTCTGCTTGATACCATAGCGTCTCCTGCCGATTTGAAGTTGCTCAGCGATAAAGAGCTGGGCATTCTGGCGACGGAGATACGCGAACAGATTATTGCCACCACGTCGAAGACGGGCGGCCATGTGGCGCCGTCGCTCGGTGCGGTCGAAATCATCCTCGCCGTGCACTCCCTTATAGACTCTCCGCACGACAAGTTCGTGTTCGATGTCGGGCATCAGGCGTATGCCCACAAGCTCGTTACCGGGCGCCTCGACGTCTTTGATTCGTTGAGGACCTACGGAGGGATATCTGGCTTTCCGAAGCCTGACGAAAGCCCTCATGACGTGCATCCTTCGGGGCATGCGTCGGATTCCCTTTCGGTGGCGCTTGGCCTCGCGAAGGCGCGCGAGCTGCGCAATTCCGACGAGAAGATCGTCGCGCTCATCGGAGACGCTTCGATTTCGGGCGGAATGGCTTTCGAGGCCATCAACACCATCGGTCAGTTGCAGCTGCCGCTCGTCATCGTCTTGAACGATAACGAGATGTCCATCTCGCGCAACGTGGGGGCGCTCGTGCGTCATCTCGGCGCCATGCGCTCATCTGCCCGCTATCGTCAAGCACGCGATTCGTCACAGGAGATTTTGGAGGAAAGCGGTCCTTTAGGAAAGGCGTTCGTTGCATTTGGCCGCAGTGCCAAGGACTCGCTCAAGCAGTTCTTCGTGCCCGAGACGATGATATTCGAGCAGCTCGGCGTATTGTGCACGCCTCCCATAGACGGTCACGACATAACGGCGCTGCGTGACATCTTGCGCACGGCCCTTGCATCGGACGGCCCGGTTCTTGTGCATGCCGTCACGCGGAAGGGCGCCGGCTACAAACCCGCCGAAGAGGATCCTGTTCGCTTTCATGGGGTGGGCCCTTTCAAAGTGGCGACGGGCGCGAGTGCAAAAAAGTCATCGAAGCCCACGTACACCGACGTGTTCAGCAAAGCGCTGCTGAAAGAAGCCCGCGTGGACGAGCACATCGTGGCCATAACGGCCGGCATGCGCACGGGTACGGGCCTCGAAGCTTTTGCGGTGGAGTTTCCCGACCGTTTCCTGGACGTTGGCATTGCCGAGGAAAACGCCGTTGGCGTGGCGGCGGGCATGTCGGCTGCGGGCCTAAAACCCGTCGTTGCCATCTACTCGACGTTCATGCAGAGGGCGTTTGACCAAATGGTCGTTGACTGCGCGCTTCCAAACTGCAACGTTGTGTACGCCATCGATCGAGCCGGTTTGGTGGGGGACGACGGCCCGACGCATCACGGCATGTTCGACATCGCATATTGCCGTGCCATACCTAACATGCGGGTTCTTGCGCCTTCCGATGAAGCCGAGCTCGTTTGCGCGCTGCATACCGCCTTGAGAATCGGCGGTCCGGTTGCGGTGCGTTATCCGCGGGGCTCCGGTGTGGGCGCGGCCGTTCCTGCTTCACCGGACATGCTTCCCCTGGGCGCATCGCGCGAACTCAGGGCGGGAGACGATGTGGCGCTCCTTGCTTTTGGCGATAGGGTGGCCGCAGCCCTCGAAGCGGCAGATGTGCTGGCGGGCGAGGGGGTGCAGGCGCGTGTCGTGGACATGCGTTGGGTGAAGCCTCTCGACGAAGAAGCGATTATCAGGGCCGCTCAAACGAAGCTCGTCGTGACAATCGAAAACGGCATCGTTTCGGGCGGTGCGGGCGAAGGGGTGCTCGAGGTGCTTGCCCGGCATGGGGCGCATTGCGCGGTATGCCTTTGCGGGATTCACGACGCATTCGTGCCCCACGGCAAAACCGAGATGCTGCTTGCCGATTGCGGCATAGACGCACAGGGCATCGTCGCCGCCGTTCGGGACCGTTTGGAGCAGCTCTAGCGAGCAGCGCGGCCGTTCGACGGTGCTTGTGTCTTTTTTATTCCAAAAAACATATATCTCGCTGGGCACTATATAGGGTGTTTGTACGCGGCAACGTGCGCATATGCTGTGATAACTGGCTATCAAACAAGGCATTGTGCTGGGCTTTTGCGGCTCAAATGTTTGATTCTGGCGTTTTTTGCATGGTAGAATAGCGAGTGCTTTGTAATTGACGGAGGAGGACGATATGACACTGGTACGGCAAAGGGTCGCCGCCATCGTGGCTATGTTTGCGCTGATAGCAGGATGCGCTTTCGTGGCCGCTGCCCCTCAGCAGCAGGCGTATGCGGTTGACACCAACTTGACGGCGGGCTCCACTTTCAACGCAGCAACCAACCTCGCCTTGAACAACAAGCAATTCGCTTCTTCGAACAAGACCGAGTTCAACGAAAAAGCCGACAACAACTTCTACAAGTTCACGACGAGCAAGCGCGAGTCGCGTTACAAGGTGACGCTGCGTTCCTACGAGGGCTACACGCTGTATGCCACCATTTACGACTCCAGCCACCATCGTATCGCGTACTTCAAGACCACGAGCACGTCGGGTCAGAGCTGGACGTTCAAGAACCTCAAGCGCAATTCGCTGTACTACGTCGAGGTCTGGCGCTTCATGTCTGATGGCGCCAATTACGTGGCGAGCGGCTCCGTGCTCGACAAGGGCGTTGCCGAAAGCGCGTATCCGCCGTACAAGATCAAGGTGAAGGAAGTTGTGACCAAGCCGACGCTCACGGGCTTCAAGGCCGAGTCGAACAAGAACCATCAAATGAATCTGAGCTGGAGCGACCCTTCTTATAACGCCGAGAACGTTCAAGTTCAGATGTGGTGGTCCTGGCAGGACAACCGCACCACGAAGAACACGTTCTATCGCACCGCCAAGGCGAGCGCCCTGAAGTACAACACCACGGTCAAGTACTTCGGAAAGAACCGCCCCTACCAAGTGCGCGTTCGTCCGTACCTGACGGCAAACGGCAAGAGGGTCTACGGTAAGTGGAGCAGCTGGAAGACGGTCAAGATCGAGCCGCTTCAGATCGAGAACTTCAAGGCGAAGTCCAACTCGAAGGGCAAGATGAACCTCTCGTGGGCCCCCATCAACGCCAAGGGCGACCGCGTTCAGATTCAGATGTGGTGGTCATGGCAGAGCAAGCGTACGTCGGCCAACACCTTTACCAGGACCGCGGCAGCCAACGCCGGCTCCTACAGCACTTCGGTCAAGTGGGCGGGCGACACGCATCCCTACAAGGTTCGCATGAGGGTTTACAGGATGGATGGCAACAAGCGCATCTATGGCAACTGGACGTCATGGAAGACGGTCACCATCAAGCAATAAACGTCGTTGCTGACAGTACACGCAAGGGGCTGTCGTAGCGGCTCCTGATTGGGAAGGCGAGGGCTCATGGTCCTCGCCTTTCTGTTTTGCCTTCGACTTATTCGTCCCACCGCCCCGGGAGCGCGGGTGGTGGGTCTTTCGTTTGGCTTCGGCTAACCTAAGTGGATGATGGGAGCAGAGGGGGTTCCTGACTGCGCTTCGCGCATT
>CAMPAJ010000118.1 GCA_946631805.1 uncultured Eggerthellaceae bacterium | reverse complement strand
CTTTTGTACGCCTTATTATACACACGAACAAAGGTTCTATGCAAGAGCAGGAGACGAAAATGAACGAACGCATAATGGATTGCTCAGTGGACGGCACCGTTGCCCTCAAGCCCGTCGTTGCAGAGCGCACCCATACGGCACGCATCATCGAGTTTCCTTCGCGCAATGCAGAAACCGCAGGTCATATAAACACATATGATCAGAACCCATCGCAATTGCAGGCGATAAGGAATCGCGTTACCGATGCGCTCTACGCAAGCGAAATGTATTGCAGCCTTGTATTCGAAGACGCAAGGGGAGTCCTGTACAATATGTTCTCCCGAAACGATGTTCGTATTTTGTCGGTTGCAAGCTGCGCCGTCGCCGTGCTTTCAATCGCTTTTGGAGCGTAGTCAAATCTTGTATCCATGGGGACCCTCTGCCGGTCGTCCCCATGGAGCCTTTTTTGGGTGAATTGTTGTCTTACATCCACCTATATATGGTGATGCTCGGCAATTAATCGCAAGATAAGTGGTATTCTTTACGCAACGTAGTTTAAACGAAGGAGTATCATGCGCTGTCCATCTTGCGATTATCCTGAATCAAAAGTAGTTGATTCCCGCCCCTCGGATGATGGGGCAACGATTCGCCGTAGGCGAGAATGCCTCAGCTGCAAACACCGCTTTACGACATATGAGCGTCTGGGCGATACGCCTCTGCTCGTTACGAAATCCGACGGTTCGTCCGAAACCTACGATCGCAACAAGCTCATCCGCGGCGTCACCGTAGCGTGCGCCAAACGGCCCATCTCGCCAGATCAGATCAACAACTTGATTGACAGCATCGAGACAGAGCTTCGGGCAACGCCTCGCAACGAAATCACCTCGAAGGATCTTGGGACCAAGGTGCTGGAACGGCTCGAGTCTCTTGACGATGTCGCATACGTTCGCTTTGCAAGCGTATACAAGGATTTCCAGAATATCGAAGAGTTCGCATCTGCCCTCGAGGAGCTCCGCTAAATGCAAACAATACAAGTGCCTATTAAAAGTCTCGACGATTCGCTCGAGTTGCCTGCTTATGCGTATGTGGGCGATGCAGGGTTGGACTTGCGTTCGACTGAGGATATTACGCTTGAGCCATTTGCCAGGGCAATGGTGCCGTGCGGCTTCGCGCTTGCCATCCCTCAGGGGTATGGAGGCTTCGTTTTGCCGCGAAGTGGCCTGGCAGCCAAGCACGGCATTTCGATCGTTAACGCGCCTGGGCTCATCGACAGCAATTACCGCGGCGAAGTCAAAGTTATCCTTATCAACCTTGACTCCGAAAACGCGTTCCATATAACACGCGGCGACCGCATCGCACAGCTCGTTATCCTTCAGACGCCCGCCGTAAACCTTGTCCCAAGCGACCAGCTCGACGAGACAGAGCGCGGCACCGGCGGCTTCGGCAGTAGCGGCGTGAACCAGTAGGCATGAGCATCTATGAAAGACGACATGTCACGTTACACGCCACGCGATGAAGATCCGAGCGGGAATCATAACGACAACAATGCGGTCGGCAACAATGCATCGCCGGAACCTCCTGCGTCATATAAACCTGATTTGCATGATTCGCTCGAACAGCAGGACCTTTCGAAACCGCAACAGCAGCAAACCCGGCCTAACACCTATGCCGTAGGGCCTACGGGGCGCATGACTATAACGTTGTCACGTGACGAAGCGCAGCTTTTCGAGTCATCCCGCCGGCTTGTCTCGATTGCCCAGATATGCGCCATCGTCGCGCTATTCGTGGGGGGAGTCTTGCTCAGCGCCGTAGCCCTCGGGCTCGCGATTACGAGCTACCGAAGGCTTTCGACTATCGTAATTGCTCATAGCAATAATCCAGCCGCAGCGGCTCTACGACAACCGGCCATGGCGGCTATCGCCATGAGCGTCGTTTCGCTTGTGGCCAATGCGGTTTCGCTCATATTCGTATACCCATTGGTCATGCAAGCATTCCAGTCGGGCGACTTATCAACGCTGTTTGGCGGACTCGGAAGCTCGGCACCGACGAGTAGCTCGACGTGGGGTTAAGATTCCATGCTTTTGGGTAGGGGGTTGTACGGCTTGCAGGCGCAACCCCTTTCGTTATGTTCTAAAATAAGTCTCTAGTTTACATAACATATATTATCAGTTATTGGAATATCGGCTTCGATCGGAGTAAATGGCTTAATGGCGTCTGCGCCGCTTTGATAAACAGCGTTTTTCGAGGCATAGATGCCCTTCTGAACCAAAACGGGCCCTTAAATCGGCTCTCATTCGTTTTAAGCTTCCTACCAGGTATTTCTCAACTGGTAATTAGTTATTGGACATATTCTCGTAGGTTTGCAAGCCAATGTTGCGTTTTTAGCTGCTTTATCGTTTTGAACCATCGTAAATGCATGCCATAACCGCGCCTACTGGCGTACAATACTCCACATGGTTACGACACATGCAAAACTCACGCCTGTTATGGCATTCAATCTCGCTGCACTTCATACCTGGCCGGCTGCAATCATGCCAACTCTCGTGGCTGTTTCTGCCGCATCAAACGTATGTTCGCTTTCGGTTTCGATGTGCTTGACATTGCTGCTTATCGTGATACTCATGCAATCTGCAGTCAACACGTTCAACGATTACTACGACTACGTGAAGGGAACGGATTCGGCCGAAGACAACGTGGAAGAATCGGATGCCGTCCTCGTCTATAACGACATCAATCCCAAATCTGCCCTGCGGCTTGCAATAGGTTTCCTTGTGCTCGCCTTTGCCCTGGGCATCTATGCCATCGTCAAAGCCGGCATCATTCCGCTTATCATCGCGCTCGTTGGCGCGCTGTTCGTTGTGCTGTACTCGGCAGGCAAATCGCCGATTTCGTACCTGCCCCTTGGCGAAGCCGTCAGCGGCATCGTCATGGGCGGCCTCATTCCGCTTGCCGTATACCAGGTCATAACCGGCGTGCTCGATTTCAGGGTATTGCTCTGGGCGATTCCTACGATTATCGGTGTCGGCCTGATCATGTTCACGAACAACACGTGCGACATCGAACGGGATATCCCCGCAGGCCGCAAGACGCTTCCCGTCGTCCTCGGACGCGATAAAGCGCGTACGCTCTACCATGTGGCATTAATCTTGTGGACAATCGACATGATCGTCAACGTGGGCATCTGGTTCACACCAGGGCTTATCGTGGTCCCGTTCATGCTCCTAGCATCGTTTCCAATCGTACGCGCCCTGTGGCAGAACCCACTCACACCGGAACGCCGCCTGCAAGCGATGCCCCAAGCATTAAGCGTCAACGTCGTGTACGGCGCATTCTACGCCGCTTCCATACTCGCCTCATCGCAAGTTGTTCTCGTTTTCTAAAATACGTACATTTGTTTCGTACAAGCTGTGGGTAATATACCGTTCGTCCCGCTCCGAGAGAGGAACCCGCAGGGGGCGGGGTGCTCACTTGGCTTCGGCTAACTGATATGAATGACAAGAACAGTGCCTGCAGAATCGTTCGCACCCCGCCCCCTGCGGGTTCCTCTCTCGGAGCTACCAATGAAGCACTCTATCTGAAACGCTCTGCCAGGTTGGGTGTTTCAATCGGGAACGATATGCTTTACCAGGTTGGGTATATCGGGTATATCAGTCGAGTGTTTCAAACCGAGATAACGAAGCCCCGAATGCCCGGACCGCAGAGGAGCGGGGTGTGAGCGATTCTGCAGCCACTGCTCCTGTAATCCACCTAGATTAGGCGAAGCCAAGCGAACACCCCGCTCCTCTGCGGTCCGGGCATTCGGGGCGGCGGGACGGTTAGACGAAGGTAAGCATACGGCTAACGCCACAGAATCTGGACCTTATCTGGGAACAACTCGCCCACACAACCCAAGTCAAACGTCTCCAAAAGCCGCTCCGGCGTCAAAGGCTCATCTTCAGGCGCGAGCCCGCAAATATAGGCGATATGCCCTATCACCCCTTCAGGTGTGCCGTACGCGTTCATGAGCTCATCGAGGGCGGCATCGCGGTCGCGTTTCGACAAGCGTCGGTCGCGCTCGCCCACGACGAGGGGAACGTGCGCGTACGTGCAATGTTCAAAACCGAGCATGTCCTGCAAATACATTTGCTGAGGAGTCGACACGAGCAGATCCATGCCACGTACGATGCAGTTCACGCCCTGTTCCGCATCGTCTACCACAGAGGCGAGTTGGTATGCGAACAGACCATCTGACCTCCGCACGACGAAATCGCCGCAGTCGGTTTCCAGGTTTTGCGAAAACGGTCCCTGAACAAGGTCGACGAGTTGATACGTGTCAGGCGAAACCCGGATGCGCCATGCGGGATTTCGAGAAATCGAACGTTTGTCCACTTCTGATTTTGGAAGGTCTCGGCACGTGCCCGGATACACGAGCTTTTCTCCCCTATGCGGCGCCGATGCCGCATGCAGGTCGGCTCGCGTGCAGAAACAGGGGTATACGAGGCCCTTTTCGGTTAGAACGTCAAACGCGCGCTTGTAGGCCTCGTCCCTACCCTGCTGGTAAAACGGCCCGTCATCCCACGTGAGCCCAAGTAGCTCGAAATCGCGCATAACCTGGTCGGCATATGAGGACTTGGATCTTTCGCGGTCCAAGTCCTCTATACGAAGCACTATGCGCCCGCCTTGAGCTTTGACGACGAGCCATGACATGAGCGCGGCGAAAATGTTCCCCGCATGCATGCGCCCCGTAGGGCTCGGGGCAAAACGTCCTACTACCGTGCTAGTTGGCATTTGCAAATGCATACCCGAGCTCGAATGCCTTGCAGTTGGCCTCGACCGTCTTGGGCGGCACGCGGCCCGCAATAACTTCGTTCCACACGTCCGTGCCAAAGCCCAGTTGCGTTTCAAGGGCACCCAAGATGGCGACGTTCTCGCATTTTGCGTTGCCGGCTTCTACGGCAAGCTCGTGGGCGGGAATCAGCACTGCGCCGAATGCCTCGAGTTTCCCGTGGGCATCGGCCGGCATGCTGGCACGCCCGCAAGCTACCGGCAACGGCTTCATCGTCTCGTCGGCCACCAGCAGGTAACCGCCCTCCTTCAGGAATGCGATATTGCGCAGTGCTTCGGTTGTCTCGAACGACACGATGCAATCGGTCTCGCCGAGGTCGGCAACCATCGTGTGCACCTGCTCGCCGTAACGCACCACGGTCGTCACAGCGCCTCCCCGTTGCGCCATGCCGTGTATTTCGGATACCTTGACCTCGTACCCGGCGGCAAGTGCAGCCCGTGCGAGCAAATCTGCGGCAAGAATAGTGCCCTGACCACCTACGCCGCACAGAAGAATCGTTTTAGCAGCGCTCATCGCGCACCTCCCTTCGCCGAAGAAGCTGGGATTTGCTGTATCGCCGAGAAACCGCAGTACTGTGCGCATTGTCCGCAGCCGATGCACAGCGCGGGATCGATGGAAGCCAAGCCGGACTCAGCGTCCTTGGAAATTGCTGGGCATCCGAGTGACGTGCAAGCACCGCACGAGCGACAGAAGGACTCGACGTAATAGTGCGGCTTGCGTTCGCGATGAAGCAGCACGCACGGCGCCTTGAATATAATGACGCTGAGCTCGTCGGCCTGGTCCATCGTCGCAACCTTTATGGCATTGCGCACGGCTTTTGCATCATGCGGATCGACGATGCTCACATTCTCGACGCCAAGCGCCTTGACGACGCCCTCGAGGTCGAGTTCGCGACTCGGCCGGTTCTGCAGCGTCACGCCGTTGAACGGGTTGCCTTGGCGTCCCGTCAT
>CAMPAJ010000117.1 GCA_946631805.1 uncultured Eggerthellaceae bacterium | reverse complement strand
ATTCGCATGGCCAGCGCCGACTCGCGCTGGCGGACGAGGTTCAAACGAGAGCGCGCCTCATGCGCCTCGTCCAACAGCGAACGCGCCTGGCGTATGGACCCACCTGCATCGGAAAGGCCCCGCTGATTCAAGAAGTCGGCGATTTCCTCATCATGAGCCTGCTTGGCCCGAAGGCTCGATTCCAGTTTTTTCTGGTCTTGGAGCATGACCCATTGCGCGTCCTTGCGGCGCTCCTCGAGCACCTCGGCGCCCTTGTTGGGTCGCAAGAACACGGCAACCGCACCTGCTGCCAACACGAATGCAGCCACCATTACGCCGGCGGCAAGCAACGTGAGCGACAAGCTGCGCGTTTGCCGCCCGTACACGAACACGAGCACGCCAATCGCGGCGAAGGCGATGGGAAGGAGAACCGATACTACTGCCTGCAGCTTGCGGTTGCCCAAGCCGGGCGCCTTCGCGGCAGCGCCGGCATCCACTTCGAGCAGCGCTTCGTAAGCGGCGGATGATGCTGCGGCGTTTTCGCGCGCAAGGTCAACGCTTCTGGCAAGTTTCTCCTGTTCGTCGGCGTAATCGTCAAGCTCGCCCCTCAGCGTGCGTTCCATGGCGGCATCCAGATCCACTAAATGCCCCGCACCTCCGGATTCCAAAGAATCATCTGCCAAAACGGCAACGCGCTCCTCTTCCAGGCGGGACATTTCGACCTCGTTGGCCTGGAGCTGCGCATCTATGGACTCCAAACGGGCCCGGCAGTCGTAAAGCGTCGCGATGCGAGCGTTGATCTCGTCGATACGAGCAGCGGCGCTTGCGCGGCTCTCAACGAGCTCCATGCGCTCGCGATCCTGTTGCTTCAGGAGGCTCACCTGCTCGGTAGCGGACGAGATCTGATCGCGCACGGCGTCGAGCTCGAGGCCGAGCGCCTGGATAGACTCGTCGCCCGTCGGCGCCGTGAGCGCGGCAATGCGCTGCTCGACCTGCACGTATGCCGCAGCCGGACTCGACCCCGTAGCGGAGCCCGCCGCAAGAAGGCGCGCGGTCACGTCGGATGTGTTGCGCAGCGAGCGCAGCTCGTCGGACGTGAGCCAGAACATCGTGCGATACGTTGCGTTGTCGATATCCGCCACGATGGACGCATCGCCCCTCAAACCATCGGCGTTATGCTCCCTGCTCACGATCGCAAAACCGCCTTGCTGCGAATCGCCGGCCCCTGCGTCGACCGCATCGAAGCGCGTGGCCTCCCCCTCAACGGCGCCTGCGGGAGCAAATTCGAGCGAGCCAAAGCGGTGCCCGTCAACAGGCCGGTAGGTGTTACGCACCCCGCGCGCTTCCTCCCAGCCGAACAGCACGCCGCCGACGAACGACGCGACGGTGCTCTTGCCGGCCTCGTTGGGTCCAAAGACCACGTTCAGGCCAGGACCGAGCGGCCCTACTTCGCGGTCGCGCACCGACCCGTAGCTGCCAATCCGTATGTTCTGAAGGAAACGCCTCACGACTCCTCGCTCCTCAGCAAGTCGACGACAAGCGTCTCGGCGGCCCGCTCGAACGTTCCCAGTTCGCTCGCAAGAGACGACGGGATATCGATGCCGCGCTTCACGAACTCGGCCTGAATGTAGTTGATCATCTGCTCGCCCTCGCGGCGCTGTTCATCAGCAACGCGAAGGGCGTGCGCGGGAAACAGCCCTTCGCGCAGCAGCGAGTCGCGGTTTATGACAGGACGCGTGCGATCGACGAGCGCATCGCAGTAGAAAGATGGGTAAGCGTTGTTCAGGCGCTTGCGCAAATCGCGAATAACGTCGGGCCGGCAAAGATAGCCATGGAGGCTCGTGGCGCCCGTCAACACGACGCGAACGACCATATCGTCGCAACTCGACTTGCCGTTTTCGTGGAAGAGCTGGGATTGCACCAGCCGCGCGATATCGGCAAGGGTCAGGCAGGCCGAAACATCGGCCTCCACGGTGTGGAACACGACGCTGGCAGTGGGGACGAACTCCAGGTCAACGCTCACACGCCCGCCCTCTTCCGACAATTCAACGAGGTAACAGCCGCGCTCCCCCGACTCCTTGAGGTCACGACCCTGTATGCAACCGGGGAACACGATGCGAGGCCGATTCTGCGACGGCTGCACAAGGCGCTTGTGCAAATGCCCGCACGCCCAATAGTCGACGTCGGCCGCCAGGAGGTCACGGGGCTCCGAATACGCCTTGCTTTGGTCTTTGTTCAGGGCAGTATGAATGATGCCGACGCAAAACGGCGCCAGCGATGCCTGCGGGAATTCCTCCTGCAACGCCTGAACGGCATGGGCCCGGTCGATTCCTTCGGAAATATGCTGGTCCAACGGCCATGCCTGGTGCCGGTACCCACGCGCGCCGATGAGGCACAGCGGTTCGCTTTCGCGTTCGAACAGGGCGAATTCAGGTGTATCGCCGCCCATCATGCGGCAAGACGGCGGAAGTCGGTCCACATCGGAGCGCCAAGCGCTATACGGGTCGTGATTGCCCGCAATCAGGTATGCGGGGATGCCCGCATCATCGAGCTTCTGCAACCCTTCGAAAAAATGGAGGAAATCGCCGTACGATGCGCCGGAGGTGTCGAATACATCCCCAGCGATGACGACGAAGTCAACCTCGCGCGCCAACGCGGCATCGATCACGCGGTCGAACGCCTGGGGTATAGCCTCCTGCAAACGAGCCGCCCACGCAGGCGCAAGATCTCGGAACCCCCTCATGGGAGCCCCCAAATGCAAGTCTGCGGTATGTATGAACCTGATCTTCCTGCCCATGCGCTAAGTGTAGCATGCGCCCCCAAGCCACGCAGCGCGCTGCATGATACATCCAGCGCTGATACGCTTAACCGAGTGTATCAGGCTGGATGCATCATGCACCGTTCCCTCGCTCGTCCGCCCTGTTCGGGAGGACGTTGGGGCCGTTCGCTTGGCTTCGGCTAACCTAAGTGGATAACAGGGGCAGTGCCTGAAGAATCGCCCACGATCCCAACGCCCTCCAGGGATATCATCATCGGGGACATACTCTTCATATGAAATGTATGTCCCCAATGATGAAACATTCAACCAGGTTGGGCGTATCAGCCGAAGCTACATGCGCGAGTCGTCGGCGTAGTCCATGAAGCGCGTGTACTCGCTGACGAAGGCCAGCGTGATGTCGCGCGTCGGGCCGTTGCGGTGCTTGGCCACGATGAGCTCGGCGGTATTGAGAGGCGGACGGCCGTCCTGTTCCGCCTCGGTTTCGTCCATGGAGCGGTCGATGAACATGACGATGTCGGCGTCCTGCTCGATGGAGCCGGACTCACGCAGGTCAGAAAGCTGTGGACGCTTCTTGCCGCGCATCTCGACCGCACGGGAAAGCTGCGACAACGCGATGACCGGCATGTCCATTTCCTTGGCAAGCACCTTGAGGCCACGGGAAATCTCGCCGACCTCGACGGCGCGGTTGCCGTCGCGGCGCGTCTGGGGCGGCTGCATGAGCTGCAAGTAGTCGACGATGATGAGACCCTTGCCCTTTTCGACCGCGCGCAGCTCGCGGCGCGCCTTCGCGCGCGCTTCCAAAATCGAGAGGCCAGGTGAGTCGTCGATGAACAACTCCAGCTTCGCCAAGCGATTCGACGCGTCGGCAATAGCCCCCCAGTCGCCTTCCGAAATAAAACCGCCGCGAATCTTGGACAAGCTGATGCGCGCCTCGGCGCACAGAATACGCTGCACAAGCTGGCCAGCGCTCATTTCCAACGAGAAGAACGCGACGGACGTGCCCGCCTTCGCCGCGTTCGTGGCCAGGTTCAACGCGAACGACGTCTTGCCCACACCGGGTCGAGCAGCCAAGATGACCAGGTCACCGCCGCGAAGCCCGTGGAACAGGTTGTCCACGTCCAAAAAGCCCGTAGGGACGCCCGCCATGTGCGAGCCCTGCTCCGCGAGCTTCGTGATTTCCTCGAACGCCTCCGTGAGCAGCGTGTCCATCTTCGTGAACGTGGAAGAAACGCGCTGCTCGGTCACCTCGAACAGCGTGCGCTCGGCATCTTCCACAACCTCGTCCAAATCGTCGGGCGCGTTGTATGCCAAGGCGCTGATTTGCGTCGACGCGTAAATCAAATCGCGTAGGACGGACGTGCGCTTGACGATGTCGGCATGATTCGACCAGTTGGTCAGCGCAAACGTGTTATCGGCAAGTTCGACGATGTAGGACCTGCCGCCGATGGCGTCAAGCTGCCCTGCTGCGTTGAGCGTATCGGCGAGCGAAATCTGATCGACGGGAATGCGGCGCGCATGCAAATCGCAAATCGCCTCGAAGATGATGCGATGCGCGGGACGGAAAAAATTCTTGGGCTGCAGCTTGATGGCGATTTCCTCAAGGATGTCGGCATTGAGCATGCAGGCGGCCAGCACCGACTTCTCGGCATCAATATTTGCAGGAATGGGCTTGTTGGCCGTCGTCGTTTCGTTGTTGTTCGGCATGAAGCCCCTTCCGATTTCGCCTTCGTAAGCAGAAACTTATGATACTCGAATTAAACCGAAACCGCGAGACTCCCCGCCCGTTTGGAGGGCGGAGCCCGGGGGAGGGCCTGTGCAGCCCGCGTCGCGCTTTATCCTCCTACGAACCGCGCAAAAGAAAGCGGCGATTAGAGGCGACTTTTGGCAGTGCGCCTCGATGTCTTCGGCGCCCGCGGGTGTTGCCGCTTTCCTATGCGCGCGGTTCTTAGGAGGGCGCTCCGAAGGGCTGCACAGGCCCTCCCCCGGGCTCCGCCCTCCAAACGGGCTACGTTTTCGAAGTTGCAATAAACCCTGGGCTCTCGATGTTGCACGAGTTTGCAAATGCGGCGCTTTCGCACGCGACTTGAAAGCGCATCCCCAACGAAGGGCCACCAATCTAGAGAACGAAGCCGCCGGCCGAGGGTGCGCCGCATTCGCAGCGTTCCGCAGCAGTCAACAACGATGTCGGAACCGCACGCGCGCGAGGACTAGCAAGAATGCGGTGCGCCCTCGGCCGGCGGCGGTGGGATCAGCTACTTTCATAGACAAAGAAAAAGCCCCCGCAATCGCAGGGGCTCGCTTGCAAGATTGCTCCAGGGATTATTCCTCGGCAGCTTCCTCGACAGCCTCGGCCTCTTCGGCAACTTCCTCAGCAGCCTCGACGACCTCTTCAGCCTCAGCAGGAGCCTCGGTGGCGTTTTCGTCAACGACGTTGAGCTTCAGCTCAGCCTTGATGTCGCGGTACAGCGACACCTCGACGGTGTGCTCGCCCACGACCTTGATGGCCTGGCGCACGTCGATGCGGCGACGGTCCACATCCAGGTCCAGAACCTCTTTCACGGCGTCGGCAATCATCTGAGCCGTGACGGAGCCGAACAGGATGCCCTCTTCGCCAACCCTGGCCTTGACGGTAAGCGCCTGAGCCTCGAGCTTGGTCTTGAGGTCCTGAGCGTTGGCAATACGCACTTCCTCGCGTTTGGCGATGTTCTTGCGACGCTGCTCGAGCTGGTTCAGGTTGCCCTTCGTGGCCTTCATGGCCATGCCCTTGCGCAGCAGGTAGTTGTTGGCAAAACCGCGAGCGACCTCTACGACGTCGCCTTCGCCGCCCTTGCCCGGAACTTCCTCGAGAAGAATGACCTTCATTCGATGATCCCCCTTCCCTAATCGCGATTGCGGCGACGGTCGCCACGACCGCTCACGGCCGGCACTGCATACGGCATGAGGGCCATGGTGCGAGCGCGCTTGACGGCATTTGCGATATCGCGCTGATGCTGCATGCAAGCACCCGTCACGCGGCGCGGCTTGATTTTGCCGCGATCGGTAACGAACTTGCGCAGCAGCTGCGTGTCCTTGTAGTCGACGTAGTCTA
>CAMPAJ010000116.1 GCA_946631805.1 uncultured Eggerthellaceae bacterium | reverse complement strand
AAGCATCGTCTTCGGCGTCGGTGGCCCGCGCGAAAGCGAGTACCCCGGCATGCGCGACCTCGCATTCGACCTGGTGAAAAAGCTGTTGCAAAGGTTTTATTAATCGGAAGGGGAAAAGCGCACACACCCGTATCCTTGGCCTTGCATAGGGCCTTGTGGAGGTTTCGCTTTTGTTCGGCGCTGTTGTTGGCGTTTGCTCATGGGGATATATTGGTTTTACCTTCTTGCTGCTGCGCGACTGAATAGGCTATATCGCATGCCGCGAATGAGTTTAGGCACTCATATTCACGCTTATCCGAGGGGTCCTCGGTCAAAGCTCGCTGGCGGGCCCCGTTGGAGGACCCCGTTGGAGGACCCCGTTGGAGGACCCCGTTGGCTCTTACCTTCTTCGCGCAAAATCGATGCGACAGGCCGGTTTGGATGGATGCTATAAGCCCCGTTTTGTCAGGCTTGTAATCGGAATTGTCAAAATCGGCGCGATAGTATCGAATTAAATGCTGCAGCTGAGGATGCGCCGATTGCCGCACCCTTGCCACCTGGGGTGATGGGCGTCGTCCGAAATCAAGTACCGTCGGGCAAACGTCCCTGAGGTACTATGAAGCCCATTTTGGCAGATTCTTGCCAGCACATGCCAAAATGGGCCTCATAGTGTGGATGGGATGCCAAAGCTAACTTGATGGCTCGGCAATTATGGGGCAAATCGGGAGGTTGGCTACAGCGCTTTGGGCTTTCTGCTTAAACGCATACCAAAAACGACTTGTTGCTTATCCTCGAACGGAACGGATAGCTGAGGGGCGGCCGCGATCAACCTCAGGCTCCAGCTATGCGTTCCCCTTCGGTACCACGAAGTAGCTGGTGCCGCACCTCTGCGTCGTGTAGCGGCCGGTTTCGGCTAGGTCCATCATGACGTTGGCGAGCTGCGCATCGTTGAGCGAGAACATCGTCTGCACCTCGCGCGCCGCAACCTTGCCGTAGCGGTTGACGTAGGCTTCGAGGGCCCCAATCGAGTATTCTGCATCGCTCAGGCTGATCGCGCCGTCCGTGAACTGCGCAATGCCCTGCTTGAGCTCTTCGTAGCTGTGATACCCGCTGAGCCCGGCCTTTTTGTCATCGTATTCCAGCAGGAGCGTGGGAAAGGCGGTCACGCCGTACGTCCAGCATGTGGAAATACCTTCCTGCAGGATTTCGTCAGCCAAGCCGTTTTCCAAATTGTCTTGGAACTGCCCTGCGTCCACGGGGAACTCGGCTGCGAGGTCCACCAGGTCTTCTGTGGTCGCAAGGCTGCGCCCCTCAGCGTAGATGCACTCGCGCATGCGGCGCAGGTAAGCTTCGGCGTAATACTCGTCGAAGGCCCGCATCGCGCAGTACGCGCGGCTCAGCGGCAGCGACACGAATTCCCGCGGTTCGCGCGCGAGGAAGCTCTCGGCGTTGATGGGCATGCCGATTGCCTTGGCGGCGTTCACGATATGCTCGGCCATCAAGCTGAGCTGGGCGCGGAGCAGCTCGAAGCGCGCCGCGGCGTCGGGGCCGTCGCCGATGATCTCGCTCACGTCGCTCGAGAGCACGCCCATGACGATGCGGTATTCCAGCTGGTCGCCCAGCAGCACGCGAATCTTGCGCATCTCGGGTTCCATTGCGTAGCACCAGAAGCACAGCGGGTCCGTGAAGTGGTGTATGACGAGTTTCTTTTCCATGCGAAACAGGGTATCACTGATGGAAATAATTATGATGATGAAACTTTATGTTAAACCGCCGTTGATGCGGGATTACGTTTCGCCCGCCGCGAATGGGTTGCGAAAACGTATCTATTGGATCGCGCAGGCGTGCCCTTGATGGGCCGCGCGAGCGTGCCGCTGATGGGCCGCGCGGGCGTGCCGTCGAGGGCGGTGGCGCCGACGTGTTGCATGAGCTCCTCGAGCCAGAGCGGCTGCCAGCCCTTGCTTCCGAGCGTTTTCGCAGTTTCGCTTTTGATGGCTATACCTTGATGGGCATAGGCGTCGCATCGTTACGATCGCATCCTCCTTTAGTTGGCGTTGCATGCTTTCCAATTTCGTTCGTTTCTGCGATGACATGGCCAGCAGCTATGCTGTATATTAAAGCGGTCGAGTTTCATGTTGCCCGGCGCCGTCGCGCTCGGGTGCCGCGTGAAAGGGGCTGTGATGAACCCTTCGATAGCAAAAGCGCCAAACGTTCCGCTGCGCAGAATCTCGAGCATGCCGGTGCTGCTTGTTTGCCTGGCGATTCTTTCCGCCCTCATCTTGTGCCTGGTGCCGATGGCCGCGTATGCGGACAACTCATCGATTCCCGGGGGCAAGTACGCGGATCCGTATGCCGCGAAATCCCACACCAAGAAGTACAAAAGCTTCACGTACTACGCGAAGGGCAGCTCGATAGCCCTGTGGTACGCGGGCACGGCCAAATCCGTTACGGTGCCGGCGACGGTGAAGGGCAAGAAGGTCGTGGCGTTTTACTGCGACGAGAAGTCGCTCACGTCCCTGAACACGAGCAAGGCCGCAAACCTCGAGATACTGAGCTGCGTGGGCAATTCGCTCAAGAAGCTCGACGTGTCGAAGAACGCCAAGCTCAAGCTGCTGAGGTGCTCGTACAATCCGATTTCGAAGCTCAGCGTTTCGAACCTCAAGGACCTGCGCAACCTTGAATGCAACGGTTGCCAGCTGAAAGCGCTCAACGTGACCAAGAACACCAAGCTCACGAGGCTCGATTGCGGCTGGAATGCGCTTTCGAGGATCAACGTGACGAAAAACGCGAACCTGCGAGCCCTCGACGTTACGAGCGAGAAGCTTTCGAAACTCAACCTGACCAAGAACACCAAGCTTACGGCGCTACAATGCCTCGACAGCAAGCTCACTTCAATAAGCTTGGATAAGAACAGGCGGCTCAAGTGGCTCAATTTTGCATCGTCGAATGTCAAGAAGCTCGATTTGTCGAGCTTGAGCAAGCTCGTCGAGGTCTATTGCTACAACAACAAGAAGCTCGCCACGGTCGTGCCGCCGGCGAAATCTCAGCTCAAGTACCTTGACTGCTCGGCGAGCGGGATTTCGTCGCTCAACCTTTCGAAACAGTCGAAGCTGCAGGAACTGTACTGCTCCAACTGCAAGTTGACCAAGCTCACGCTCCCGACCAGCTCGAAGCTGCGCACGCTGCGCTGCTCGAACAACAAGATTGCGTCGCTCGGCCTTTCGAAACAGCTGAAGCTCAAAGTCCTGGAATGCTCCAACAACAAGCTGGCCAAGCTCGTGATTCCCGCAGGCGTGCAACTTTTCGACCTGGATTGCTCACGCAACAGCATTAGCACGCTTAACTTGGCGAAACAATCCAAGCTCGAGTGGCTGGATTGCAGCTCGAACAAGATCAGTAAATTTGCCTTGCCGACGACCTCCAAGCTCAACAGCCTGAGCTGCTCGAAGAACAGGATCGCGAGCCTGAACCTGGTTCGGCATACGAAACTGACCGAGCTGTACTGCTCTGGGAACGCGCTGACTAAGCTCAATGCCTCGAAGAACACCAAGCTTGATTACCTCGATTGTTCGGCCAACAAGATCGCCGAGCTCGTATTGGCCAAAGACGAGTTTGATTTCTCGAGGATTGACTATTCGGGCAACCCCGACATCACCGTGAAGGTCGCAAGCATTCCACTACAAGCAGCGGCGTAGCTCCTGGAGGGGCGAGCTTCTCGGTCGTGCGGTGATGGTTCTGACGTTGCCGCATTGCCGCGCTTTCGGTTGCGTGATGGCTTCGATGCCGCCACGCGTGCTTTACGCGCTCGTTGCCGTTTGCGCCGATGAGGCGCTTGCAGTCACTGCTTCGCTGTCGGATGGCGCCTGCGCACTCGCGATGGCTCCGATGAGCGTGTAACCGAGCAAGGCAGCGAAACCGACGTACAGGAGTTTGCCGAGAATGCCGCCGCTAGACGCACTGCTACCGCGTGCGCCGTTGCTGGATGTACCGCTGCCGCGTGAGCCGTCGTCGGACGCGCCGATACCGAGCAACCGTTTGCGGGATTTGAACAGGTATAGCCCGATAGGCGCAAGGCACATCAGCACGGCAAGGACGTTGCCGCCCGCAGACCCCCCTTCGACAGACGCCACTGAAATGGCGAGGAACGCGCACCAAATGATGGCGAATGCCCTGAACCCTGTGCGCACGTGCTCCTTTATGAGGAAGTAGCCGCCTATGAACGGCAGGAACACGGTGAGTACGGTTTTCCAGATAAGTCCGTTGTTGGCCTCGTCGATGGCCGCCTGCTCAGCAAGGTCCTCTTGGGCTTTCGCCCGCGCTTCTGCCTCCTCCTTGGCTTGCCTGGCGGCACAGTCCGGGCAGAAGGTGCCTTCAATCGCTTGCCCGCAAATCGGGCACTTGTTTTTGAACTCGATCCCAGAGCAATGAGGGCAGGTGGTCACGTCGTCGCTGACGGTCCCGCCGCAATACGCGCATTCTTTCATGTGGTGCCCTCTCTTCGCTCTGACTTGGTTGTTTTCGTGCGCATACGAAATTATAACGCTCTATCGCTCTTGAGCTTGCATGGCTTGGAGGGTCATCTGGCCTGGGGGTCGCTCGCATATCCTGAGATTACGTCCCAATCGAACAACACTTCCCGCAGCTGTTGACGCGCCAAAATATGCTCTCGTGTGGGGGTCCGAAACCGCTTGCTAATCGCACGCCCAATTTGCCTTGCCAGATTATCGAATCTGCCTTCCTTGTTGACTTGCATTCGAGTTGCGACGATTGCTCGAATACCCTTGTATTGGAGCATGTTGCGCCTGATGGCATCGCGCTGTTGCTTTTCCTCTGCGGTGTGGTGCTTCTTGCTGTCGTACTCGACGGCGGTATGCTTGTCGCGCCAATACAGGTCGCAATCGAAGTGTTGGGCGCCAACCATGAGCTGTTCTTGCAGGGTAAGCTTGATGCGCCTGTTCAGCTCGGGAATGGCGAGGCCATAGCCTCCAAATCGCAGCGGCATGCACAGGAGCATGTAGAGCGCCGTTTCGCGCGGCGATGCAGAACCGTTGACCACGTAACGCAGGAAGTGCACGCTGCGCGCCTTGCTGTTTGGCCTGTACAGTTTGCTTGCGAAAGCTTTGAGTCTCGCCGCGGTTGTGAGTGGAGGCCGCTTGATTATGCCGTCGTCATCATCTTCTTCGCGCCAATCGTAGAATCCGCTGTCGTCGATCGCGGTTTCATCTATTGCGTAAGCGCCGCACATCTCAAGGGCAAGCTTGACGACTTGGGGCTCAGTCAGCTTGGTCGCCAGTTGCATGAGGCACAGCTCGGGCGAGGCAACGTACACGTTATCGTCCAGGCGATAAAACGATTTTTCCGGGAGCATGGTTCTTTTGACATGGACCTTTACACCAGGTAGGTTTCGTTGGTCTCCGTACGCGACAATGACATCAACATTGCTGAGCGTTAAATCGGGATGCTCTGCTCTGAAAGCAAGTATTTTCGCTTCCGTCGGCGCTCCGCCTCTGAGCGATTGAACTCGGCAAGGGGCTAATGCATGGAACGCTAGCGGGCCAGCTTTCCTCCAAATCCAAAAAGCTGTCTCATAGCCTAGGAATATACGGCCTTTGCCCATTGCAACCACCTCGCAATCGCCGTTTGCGTAAAATTCTATGGCTGCAAATGACAAAATTCAACGATGTTAACGTCAATCTTCTTCTTGCGACTAAATACATGCCCCGAATGCGATTAACGACTTTTTGCGAACAGGCATTTTGCTGTTATGCAAAACGATCTTAGGCTCCTAAATCTCAAAGAGACGTTAACATCGCTGATTTTTGTCAAATAGGAGGCACGGCGTAAAGATTTTGGGGGTTGGGGGCGTTAGCCCCTCCGATTTGGAGGGCG
>CAMPAJ010000115.1 GCA_946631805.1 uncultured Eggerthellaceae bacterium | reverse complement strand
TCGCCGTACATGAGCTCGTGGACGTAGGCCTGCTTGCTCTCGAGCAGGAAGAACGCGAAGTAACGGGGCACCGGGCCGTCGAAGGCGGCCTCGGGGTCGGCGTCGGGCGCGCTCGCGTCGGCGCCTTCCTCGAAGTCGACGACGAGCAGGTCGGTCGAGATGGGCTTTTCCATATGCTGGAGCTCCTGGGCCAAGAATTCGCCGATCTGCACCGAGAGCTCCACGAAGTTGCGCTCGTTGCGGAAATAGGCGCCCAGCTCATCGGCGAAATGGCTATCGGGAGCGAACGCACCGCGCTTGTTGTCCAGGCTGCCGAGCGCCTTGCGCGCCAGGCGCGAGACGTAGTTCTTGGCGGCCTTGTTCGAAAGGTCCATCTCCTCGCGCGCGAACGTGTTCTCGCAGGCGACGAAATCGAAAACGTGCAAAATGGCGTGGTTGATCTTCATGTTGGTTGTCCCATCGATTCCAAAGGGGGCGCGACGTTGGGCCCCCGAAAACGCGTTCGACTAGGATACCAGAATCATTTTCCCGCGGGGAAGGAGCCGAGGCTAACTTCTTGGCTGCCGACCGAATTCCCGCGGGGAAATTGATTGCACCGACAACCTGGCCCGACCGGATTCCCCGGAGGAAACCGATTTCCCGCGGGGAAAGTGATTGTGTCTGCGACCTGGCCCGACCGATTTCCCGCGGGGAAGGAGCCACGGCTAACTTCCCGACCGATTTCCCGCGGGGAAAACGGTTGCGTTGGGAAGCTGGCCTTAACGCGCTCGCAAAACCGACTTACCCCGTTATAAATAAGCTGGCTTTCCTGTACACTTTAGCTACACGTTCCAACGAGCATTCGAGGAGGCGCCATGAAACTCATGAGCATGCAATGCCCTTCATGCGGAGGCGTAATCGACAGCGCCATCAAGAGCAGGATCGTCGTGTGCGAGTACTGCGGATCGCGCTTCGTGTTAGACGGCGATGGCGCAGATGATTTCGTGGAAAGCATTGCGGCTTCATACGAAGAAGAGGACACAAGTTCGGCACCGATGCCGCAGTTTGCGGAAGAAGCCTGCAAGGAGTATCTTTGCAGCGCCGATGCCGATCATTTCGAGAGCTCACGCAAGATTCTTAAAGGGCTCGGCATCGACTCGGACGAGCGCGTTTTCCTCATCCATGACGACACGATGTTCAAAAGCGGCAAGAACGGTTTCGCCATCACGGAACATGGACTGTACTGCCGAGATATGGGCGAGCCCAACACGGTGTTCACGAGTTGGAGCGACTTGGCGCGCTTCGACCAGCTGGAACTTGACGGCTGCCATATTCAATACCGCGACCGCCTTTTGTGTTATTTCACGGATGACAACGATATGTTGGAACCGCTCTACAATTTGTATAAGAAACTACACCGCCACGCGCGTAAAGTCGCGAATTAGCGATGGAAGCTCCTGGTGGGGACTACGAGCCCGCTAGGCGCTTGAATCACGAGCATTGAGCACATCGAGCTACGAGAACGCCATGGAGCACACCATAGTCGAATACCTGCACAAGCAGCGCGCGTCGCTCGAGGACGTGCCGCTCAGCGATGTCGACAGCATCATCCTCGCGACGATCGCATACTTCAACTTCGAAAACGGCACCCTCGCCCGCACGATGCCCACCGAGCTCGTGCCGCTGCCGATCGCGATTTGCGGCATCGCGCACAAAGATTTGTTCGGCGGCATCTGGCTCGAGCGCATGGGCGGCGACGAATTCCTCGCCGCGCTGCTCACCTCGCCCCGGTTCATGGATCTGAACGTGGGCTATTACGTCAACGAGGTCTCGGGGCATTTCGAGAAACAGTTCGCCGCCTGCACGTTCTTCTTCCCCGACGGCTCGGCGTACGCGGCGTTCCGCGGCACCGACAACTCGCTTGCCGGATGGAAGGAGGATTTCAACCTGACGTTCATGGAGGAAGTCCCCAGCCAAATCAGCGCGCGCACGTACCTCGAGGACATCGCGGGCACCGACCCCGCGCACCTGTACGTGGGCGGCCACAGCAAGGGCGGCAACTTGGCCGAGTATGCGGCGCTCACGTGCCGCGAGCAAACGTTCGCCAAGGTCGAACGCGTTTTCAACCACGATGGCCCCGGCTTCGCGTTCAAGGCCAGCAAACGCATCGACGAGCCGGCCTACAAGGCGAAGCTCAGCAAGACCGTGCCCGAGAGCAGCGTGTTCGGCATGCTGATGGAAAGCCGCGCCGATTACCGCGTCGTGCAGTCGACGGGTGTGCTGTTCGCCCAACATGCTTCGACGCATTGGGTCGTCGAAAACGGCGATTTCGTCGAGGTCGGCAAGATAAGCCCCGAAGCTGCCATCCTATCGAGCACCATGAACAGCTGGGCGAAATCGTACGAGCCCGAAAAGCGCGAGCTGTTCATCGACGCTGTCTACGACATTTTCTGCGCGGCGGATGCCGACACGTGGCGCGAGCTTTCCGAAAACCCTTCGGGGGCCGCGCTGGCCATGGCGGGAGCTGTCGCGAAACTGCCCGCCGACATGCGCATGACGCTGCTTCACATGGTGCGCGACCTCGCCCCCATCGTAGGCAGCGAGACCGCGAAGCACGCCCGCGCTCATCTGCCCGGCCTCGAGCAGCTCGTTCAGGCCAGCCGAATCGGAAGCGAAGGAAGCTAGGCGGCCCGCGCCTTTCCCCGCGGGAAATCGGTCGGAAAGTTAGCCGCGGCTCCTTCCCCGCGGGAAATCGGTCGGGCCAGGTCAGCGGCCGAAAGCATTTTCCTCGCGGGACCCGCGCCCTTCCCCGCGGGAAATCGGTCGGGCCAGTTCAGCGGCCGAAATCATTTTCCCGCGGGGAAAATGATTGGGAAATTGGCCGAGGGACGTCACCGTGCACGCCGCCTTTAGGGTCGGGCGGGTTTATCCCCTTGAGGCAAGCGCGTGTCGGACGGCGCGCGTTTTACGCTTGAAGCGATGATGCCGCCGAGGATGAGCGCCATGCCAAAGAGCGTGCCCGCACCCGACGGCTCTCCGAGCACGACGATGCCCAGCACGGCCGCGATGAGCGGGCTCACGGCAAGCAGGATCGCCGCGCGATCGGCGCTGATGTGGCGTTGCGCCATCGGCTGAAACGCGAACCCAAAGCATGTGCACATCACGACGAGGATGGCGAAATACCCCCACTGGAGCGTCGTCTGCGGAAGCACGGGCACCTCGAACACGAGCCCGGCAACCAAGCCGAACAAGCCGATGAAGCCCACCTGCAGCACGCCGAGCCCCGTCGGGTCGTCATCTTTGGCCACACGTGCCGTCACTATGATCACGACAGCGTAGAACACGCCTGCGAGCAGGGCAAAAAGCTCGCCCAGGCCGAATGCGCCAAACCCGTCGCCGAGCGTGACGAAGCCGACACCCACCATGACGACGACCGTGCAGGCCACCTCCTTGAGCGTCGGCAACTTGCGTGCGACGAGCGCCTCGATGAGCGGCACGAACACGATGGCCGTGTTCTCCAGAAACGCCACCGTTGAAGACGCCGCCATGGTAAGCGACACGAGCTCGAACCCCATGACGACGAAGTAGAGCACGCCGAGCAGGAGCCCGTGCGCAAGCGTCTTGCGCGTCAGGGCGCGCATGCTCGCGCGAAACGCTACGGCCAGAATGGCGAACGCGAGCAAGAACCGCGTGCCCATGAGCATGAACGGCCCCATATCCAAAAGCAGCAATTTGCTGAACAGGAACGCGGTCGCGCGCACCCCGATTACCGCCGCGAACAAAACCGACGCGCCCCGCACCGTCATATTTTCAAGCCTTGCCATAATGCCCGTCTTACACTGTGCCTTGCAGCGCTCGTTTTCAATCGGGCCGCAAGCGCAAAAAACCAAACAGCGCTATAGTTTCGGCGTTTGCGCAAGAGTTTGTCAAACATCATTTTCAAAACCACAGCCACACATGGCGACCCGAACATCATTTCCAAAACCACGGCCACACATAGCGACTTTCTGTCTTTAATACGGCTGCGGAAAGAAGCCGATGCAAGAATGAAGCTAAATCGGTTAGCATGCAGTCCTGGATTATTTGGCTTTACTGTTCAGTCCCCAGCGACCCCATTCAGGAGGGTGAGCTAGATGCCGGCATGAATAGTAGCGATTCAAAAATCAAAAGGCATATACCATACCCTCGCAAAGCAACATTGGAGCACACGTAATGAATAACGGCAAGGTAAAAGGCACGATCTATGTGCTGATTTCGGCCGTTTGCTTCGCGTTGGCCGGCGTGCTCATAAAGTCAATCGACTGGAACGCGCTTTCCATCAGCGGCGCGCGCAGCATCTTTGCCGCCGGCGTGCTGTACGCGTACCTACGCTTGCAGGGCAAGCGCCTGACCGTCAACAAGCCCACAATCGCCGGCGCGATCGTCAACTTCAGCATGCTCCAGACGTTCGTCGTCGCGAACAAGCTCACGACCGCCGCGAACGCCATCGTCTTGCAGTTCACGATGCCGGCGTGGATTATCCTCATAAGCCTGATTGCCTTGCACGAGAAGCCGCGCCGCTCGGCGGTCGCGGCGTGCGTCGTCATCTTCGCGGGCATCGTGTGCTTCTTCTTCGACAAGCTCGGACCTACGGGGCTCGTGGGCAATATCGTCGCCGTGATCTCGGGCATCGCTTACGCCGGCGTGTTCATGATGAAGCGCATACCGGGTTGTGACTTCGAGAGCGCCGCCATCATCTCGTTTTTGGGCTGCACGGCATGCGGGCTGCCGTTCATCGTGCAGGAAACCGATTTCTCGCCCGCCGTGGTCGCGGCGGTCGTCGCCCTCGGCGTCGTGCAGGTGGGCTGCGCTTACGTTTTCTTGTCGAAGGGGCTCGACTACGTGAGCCCGCTCACGGCGTCGCTGCTCTCGACCCTTGAGCCCATCCTCAACCCGATTCTCGTCGCCATAACGCTCGGCGAGACCATCGGCCCACTCTCGCTCGTCGGCGCCGCACTCGTAATCGTGGCCTCCACCGCCTACAACGTGCACGCCGCACGCACCTAGAATCGAGCCGAGAGCGAGCGCCCTTTAGCCAAATTGCTTTCCCCGCGGGAAATCGGTCGGAAAGTTAGCCTCGGCTCCTTCCCCGCGGGAGATTGATTTCCCCTTAAATAGACGAAACCCCTTCCCGAGGAACATGGTTTCCCTCGGGAAGGGGTTTGCAAGTGCATTGTTGTGCACCGGGCAGTTACGCAGCCTTAGGCAACGCGTCCTTTCCGTTTCTGCGGTGCAGCTTCACGAGTTCGGGGATGATGAACGCAGCCGTCGTGACAATCGACAAGATATCGGCCAACGGATAGGTGAAGCACACGGCCTGCAACGCCGTAACCCCAATGAGTCCGGGAAGGAACTGCGGTAGCAACAGCAGCAGCGGAATGAGGAACAGCACCTGGCGTGTGAGGCTCAGCAGGCTCGCCTTGAGCGACTGGCCCGTGGACTGGAAGTAGTTGGAGCTCATCATCTGGAAGCCGACGAGCGGGAACATGGCCGTCATGACCTGGAGCGCATAGATGCAGAACTGCTCGAGGTTCCCTTCGACGCCGAACAGCTGCACGATCTGCTGCGGAATGACGTGGATGAGCACGAAGAAGAACGTGATGATGACCGTGGCGAACAGCACGCCGAGCCAATACGACTTGGTCACGCGGCCCCACTTGCGCGCTCCGTAGTTGTAGCCGATGAGCGTCTGGGCGCCCATGAGCACGCCGACCGCCGGCATGAAGGCGAAACCGTTCACGCGACCTGCGACGCCGATGGCCGCAAGCGCGCCGCTTGCCCCGATGGGGTCAAGCGCACCGTAGTAAGCCAGCGTCTGGTTGAGGATCGTGTTGATGATGGCGTTGGCAACTTGCATGATGAACGAAGCCACGCCGA
>CAMPAJ010000114.1 GCA_946631805.1 uncultured Eggerthellaceae bacterium | reverse complement strand
CGCCAGTTGCTGGAGGCGGAGGCGGAGGCGATGGAGGCCGCGCCGCCGCTGGTTTGAAGCCAAATCGGCTGGTGGCGCCCGTCAGGCAAGCGCTGGCAGCTCTTTATTTGAGAGCGTTCCCTAATGCAGCATGGCCCGGCCCGCGGGGGCGGCCGGGCCGGCCGCTGCCGCGAGCCATGCGGGCCACGACGTGTAATCCCACCCCGCGCCGGGCTCGGATTCTTCGGATGCCACCATGCAGTCGGCGTAAGGCGAAAGGATCTGCGCGGTTTCGAGCGTTGCCATGAGGCACGTGTCGAAGCCCACGACATCGAAGTGAGCGCCCGATTCCTTCATAGCGTCACGCATCTCGGGCAACGTCAGCGAATCGGCATTGCCCTTGGAATCGTACGGGTAGATGTCGTCCTGGCACACACCCGTAATCGATCCTCCACCATGGTCCCAGATCACGAGCATGTAATGGTCGGTCTTGAAGTTCGTCGTGCCCCATTTGATGAAATCGGCGAACGTGGACTGCGAGGCCATCGATGCCGAGGGCAGGCGATCTTGCAGCGCCATCTTGCCGTTCTCGACAGTGTAGCGGCTCAGGTACTTGGGACTGATAACGTCGTTTTGCCAGGCCTTGGCCCCACCGGCTTGGATGGCATACGTCACGTTCTGGCCGAGGTTGGCCTTGGAAAGCTCCACGAGGTTGTTCGTCGCCTGACCGCCACCTTGGCGCGTGGACGTGCTTTCCAAATCGGACCCGCACAGGTACATGAGCACCGTCCACGTCTCGTTGGCATCGCCCTGCCCCAACGAAGGGTCGACCTGGTACGCCGACGTGTACTGCGACGAATCGTACGTGTTCGAATAGCTGCTATAGGGATCGAAACCGAACAGCAAATCCAGAAGGCCGCGCTGCATGATGGGCGTCTCGGCGCCATCCGCATCATCTTCCGACTCGTTGGCCTGCAGGTCGTACACGCTTACCGTCTGGACGTCGTCCTGACCTTCCGCAGCCGACGACGTGCCCTGGCCAGTACCGCCCTGAGCGCACCCGGCACCGAAGAACAGGAACAGCAGAACGACGATGCCCACGATAATCGCAGGCAAACCTATTGAGCGTCCCGAGCCACCTGCTTGACCGCCCGCGGGAGCAGAGCCCGTAGGGGCGGAGTTAGAAGCCGCTTGATGGCCGTTCGTCGAGACGAAGCTGGAGGCGCCCTGCGGACCGCCCGCAGCAGCACCCGAACCGGCTTGCTGGCCCCCATTGCCCAGCGGGATACCGAACAAGCTTGATGCGGAGGCAGAATGGGAAGAAGAGCTCGCTTCGGCGGAATGCGGCGAGCCGTCGGGGCGCACATGCTGATGAGCGGTGGCCTGGGATTGCGCTTGAGCCTGCTGGCTTTCGGCCTGTGACTGCGCGTGCGCCTGGCTCTGCGCATGCACCTGCTGCACCGCCTCGGACGTCGCAGCCCCGCCGAGCTGCACGTGCGGCTGCCCTTCGGGCCGCGTGTGCACATGAGAGCTCGCCTGGCTCTGCGCTTGCACTTGAGAAGATGCCACCTGCGACTCCGCAGCCTGTTCGAGCAGCTCCCCAATCGACGACCCCGAAGCCGTACCGGAAGATCCCGAACCCACATGCGGCCTCGGTTGGTTAGACGAACCGCTTCCAAAGCTGCCCGACGCCGACCCTTTCGCTACCTGCCTCTCGTGCATGAGCATCCCCTTTCGTAGGCGCATCCGCTTTCGGGGCATGCAACAGCCCCGCAAGAATGCCATAGCCCCAGTTTATACGAAATAGCTTCCCCTTTCAGGCTAATTCAAGACTCGCCTCGCATACTGCTCCCAAGCTCGAACACCAGGCAACGCCTTGGAAGGAGGTAACGCACCATGAACGCAGCTATTGTCATTCCCACCATCGACCCCAACCAGAAGCTCCTCGAGCTGGCATATGACCTGCAGGCACGCGATCTTGGCCGTATCGTCGTCGTCGATGACGGCAGCGACGAGTCGTGCGCGCCGGTTTTCGACGAGCTCGAACGCGCCGGCGCATGCGTCGTGCATCACGCCACGAACCTGGGGAAAGGCGCAGCAATCAAAACCGGCATCATGGCCGTGCGCGCCCGTTTCCCCCAAACTACCCACATCGTAACGGCTGACGCCGACGGCCAGCACCTGCCCGACGACATCGAACGCGTTATTCGCGCAGCCGAAGGCCACCACGACCACGTCGTCATCGGCACGCGTGACCTGGGGAGCCGCGAGGTGCCGCTGCGCAGCCGCATGGGCAACGCGTTCAGCTCGGCATACTTTAAATTCGACACAGGCATGACCTGCCCCGATACGCAAACGGGGCTACGCGCCATCCCCGCTTCGCTTTTCTCGCTGGCGCTCTCGACGCCGGGCACGCGCTACGAATACGAGATGAACTTCCTCACGACGGTAGCCAAACGCGACATACCCCTGGTCATGCTGCCCATACAAACTGTCTACGAGGACAACAACGCCGGCTCGCATTTCTCGACGATCCGCGACTCGGCTCGCATATACAAGCAGCTCATCCGCTTCGCGGGAAGCTCGTTGACCTGTTCGCTCGTCGACCTGGGGCTGTTCGCCCTCATCTCGATAGTCGTCAACTTGAACACCGCCCTGCTCGTCGCTGCCGCCACCATCATCGCGCGCATGTGCTCGGGCCTGCTCAACTTCTCGCTGAACCGCAGCTGGAGCTTCAAAGATGCGGGAAGCCCCAACGGCGACGCGATGAAGCAGATGAAGCGCTATTGCCTGCTGTTCTTCGCCCAGATGGCCGCGAGCTCGGCGCTCGTCTGGCTGCTCTCGTCGCTGCCGTTGCCCCTCGTGGGCGTGAAGATGCTCGTCGACAGCGCGCTGTTCGTTGTGAGCTACTTCGTGCAACGTAACTGGGTGTTCAAGGACGCCCCGAAGAACCGCGCCATCATCATGAAAGGAGGCGCACAACATGTTTCGAAGCAATCGGAAAAATTCTTCCCAGCGGCCTAAGAACATATGGGTCATGGCCGTGTCGGGCGTGATCGCGGTCTTCACCGCGTTCGTGCTGCTCGACACCTTTGCCATCGAACGCGTGGTCGAGCAGGCGCAAGCTGCCGACTACTCGAGCATCATCGCCGCCGAGCAGAGCAAATCATCGGACAGCGCGCAATCCACGTCATCCGAAGCAGCATCGGATGCAAGCGCCCAATCCGCCGACAGCGCGCAGGATGCCAGCGCGAGCTCCTCGAGCGCGCAGGCGGAAAGCAGCAGCTCGGCCTCGTCTGGCTCGAGCCACGGCGGCAAGTCGGGCCGCGGATCGGGCCACAAACGCAAGCCGGGCAACGGGTCGTCATCCGCCAGCTCGAGCTCGAGCTCGTCATCATCCAGCTCGTCGGGTTCGTCGCGCTCGGGCAAATCGCATGGCGGGTCGTCCGGCTCGAGCCTCAGCGCCGAAGAAGATGCGGCCTCCATCGTCGAAGGATCGGCTGCGGCTTCGCAAACGGGCACGTCGGTCGGTAGCTATTCCGACGAGAACATGCAGATCGAGGTATCAAAACTTCGCGCATACGACACCGACATCTATGTAGCCGACATCCAGGTATCGAGCGCCGAGTACCTCAAGACGGCACTGGCCCAGAATGCCTATGGCCGCAACCTCAAGGACACGACGTCCAACATGGCCGACGAAGCCGGTGCGGTGCTGGCCATAAACGGCGACTATTACGGCTTCCGCGATGATGGCTACGTCGTGCGCAACGGCGTGCTGTACCGCGACACCGCATCGGCCGGCACCGACGCGCTCGTGATATACGGCGACGGCAGCATGGGCGCGGCCTCGCAAGATACGACGTCAGCCGCAAGCCTCGTGGAATCGGGCGCTTGGCAGGTGCTCTCGTTCGGCCCCGTGCTCGTCAACGACGGCGAGATCGCGGTCCAAGCCGGCAGCGAAGTGGACCAGGCCATGGGCAGCAACCCCCGCACGGCCATAGGCATGATCAGCCCGCTGCACTACGTCGTCGTCGTATCGGACGGACGCACGGGCGACAACGACGGCCTGTCGTTGTACCAGCTTGCGCAAGTGCTTGTGGATAACGGCGCCACGTTCGCCTACAACCTGGACGGCGGCGGATCAACGACCCTGTACTTCAAGGGCGAAGTTTTGAACAACCCCAGCAGCGGCAATCGCAGCGGCGAAAGGAGCGTGAGCGACATTGTCTACTTCGGTTAGCACGGTACGCACCGCTTTTGAAACGGACTTCCGGGGCAACGCGAAGATTGGACGGCGCTATATCGTGGCAGCCGTGGGATGCGCCTTATTCGCGCTCATATACGCCCAGTTCAGCCATGGCGTGCATAGCCCGTTCATGACGTTCATGTTCGCCATGCCGCTCGTTGGAGGCGCCATCCCCGCGCTCGTGCTCGCCGCCATGAAAGCACATCCCCTGCCCCGCGTTGCCCGCCAAAGCTGGGCGCTTTCGCTGGCGTCGCTCACGGTAGCCAGCTGCCTGCGCGGCATCTTCGACATCGCCGGCACTTCTTCGCCCTACTTGGCAGTCTACCTGGTGCTCGCCGTCGCCTTCGCGCTCGTAGCCCTCATCGCGCTCGTCTGGAAACGGCTTTAACGTGTGAAAAGACGATATGCCCATCGCGATGGGCATATCGTCTTTTGCACGCGCCGCCCCAAACGCCCGCGAATCAAACTGCTACGACGCCGTGAGCACGAGGCGCTTGAAGGACTCCGCCTCGTCGCTGGCAGGTCCGTGCGCAAGCAGGTCGAGGATGGAATCTTCGCTCGACGCGCCAGCGTATTCGGAACCGCGCGCCAGCATCCCGAATTCGATTACCGCCGCGCTTAAATTCCAGTTGGCATCGGGCGCCGCAGTCGAGGCGCTGGAATCTACCGTCATCTGCTGCTCGCGCATCTCGTCGCCGTCGAACACGTGGTAGCGCATCGTGCACGTGAGCCAATCGCTGCTCGCATCGTCATACGTCGAGGCAGCACCGTACTTGAGCTCGGGCTCGGCAACCTCGAACGGCGAGTCGGCCAGCACGACCTCGTATGCGACGGTGAACTGCGCGCCCGGCCCCACATCGCCGGCGTCTACGGTATCGTCGCGGAAATCCTCGTCGGCAAGCTCACGGTTTTCGTACCCGATGAGCCGATAGGCCTTGACCTGAGCAGGATTGAACTCGACCTGCACCTTCACATCGTCGGCAAAGGGAACCAGGTTTGCCGTGAGCTTCTGCTTGAGGACGCGCTCGGCTTCCTCGACGCAATCGATGTAATGGTACGAGCCGTTTCCATGATCGGCGAGAACTTCCATCTTGTTGTCCTTGTAGTTGCCCGATCCAAACCCGAGGACCGAAAGGTAGATGCCGCTTTCGCGCTGGCCGTCCACGTAATCGTATAGGTCGGATTCGCTCGTTATGCCCACGTTCAAATCGCCGTCGGAGGCCATGATAATCCGGTTCACGCCCCCTTCGATGAAGTTGCGTTGCGCCACTTCATACGCCTGCTTAAGGCCGGCTTCGCCATTCGTCGACCCGCTCGCGCGCAGTTTGTAGATAGCCTTGAGAATGGCCTTGTCGTCATCGCCGTGCGCGCCTTCCAGCACGACCTCTTCGCCGCTTGCATACGTCACGATCGACACGCGGTCGTCGGGGCCAAGACTTTCGAGCAATGTGGCGAAGGAGTCCTGCAGCAGGTCGAGCTTGTCGTAACTGCTCATCGAGCCCGACACGTCCACGAGAAACACCAGGTTGGAACCTTTGCCGGCCGCTTGCGTCTCCTCGCCGGCAGCAAACCCGAGCACGAGTAGCTGGGTATCGGCGTTCCACGGGCACGCAGCGCTTTGCACTTGCATGCTGAACAGGTCGGACCCGCTTGGCGACGCGTACTCGTAGTCGAAATAGTTGA
>CAMPAJ010000113.1 GCA_946631805.1 uncultured Eggerthellaceae bacterium | reverse complement strand
TCCAGCCCGCAAACTCGTAGCCGTCTCGCGCGAAGGTGCAAACGGGAAGAGCAAAGGTGCCGTTGCCCTTCACGTCCTGAATGAAGGCCTTGTCCTGAGCGCCGTTGGGTACGAAGAGAAAGGAGTGCTTCGCGTTCTTAGCGGCCTCTTCGGCGGCCGCGCGCTCCGCGGCTTCGCGAGCAGCCTTCTCGGCAGCTTCTTTGGCCGCAGCTGCGGCTTCGGCATCGTCTTCGTCGACTTTGGCCCGGTAATCCTCAAAATCCTCGCTGTTGAAGGTGTATTCGCCGTAGTCGATGCTGCGGTCGATTTCCTCTTCGGGGACGTAGGGCAGTGGCGGCTTGCGACGAGGGGCTTCCTCGTAAGCGGCTTCGGGGTCCTGCTGATAGTACGCGTCGTAGCCGTTCTCGCCGTAGTCGTCGGCATTGTCGTAACCGTACCCATCGGCGCTGCCGTAGCCGTAATCGTCGTTGTTGCCGTACCCGTAGCCGTCGTCTTCGTACCCGTAGCCGCGGTTGGCGGGCGCTTGAGCCGCCTGTTGCTGAGGACGCTGAGCTATGCCGTAGCGCTCCATTTCCTCGGCACGCAGCTGCTTGATGATGGGAGCTGCCACGGTCTCGGCGATGATGTCGAATTTGCCGTGTTTCAGCGAATCGTCGACGATAAAGCGTACGAGCGGATGCCCGTCCATGACGAGGCCTTGCTGGGATGCCTTGGCCTGGAGGTAGGTTTCGGTTTCGCCTGCGAGCGTGGGGTAGTAGCCCGCCATGCGCGCGTCGTCGTCGGGGTTGACGAGCACGGTGTACAGTGTGGGCGCGTACTCCTTGCCAGCACCGACCATGGTCTCGCGCCGCATTTGCTTTTCGGCTTTTTTAGCTATTTGGACAGGCGAAATGGGCGCCTTCGACATCTTTGAGGCCGCACCTTCGACGGTGTCTTCCATCTTGCCTTCGAATCTAGAGAATATCCCCATGGTTGCTCCTTTTTCTGCTGCGTTTACCGGGTTGCTTCTCTTGTTTATGCAATCTTCGATATTGTACATCAATTCGCGTTTGTCAATAGAAACGCCAGATTGTTGTGAAGGTTACTTCACGGTAACGAAACACGCGGTCCAGGTTCGCGCGCTCGCGGGATTCGCTCACCGTGGGCGCCAGTTGAAGTTCGCGCATATTTTATGGTGGCGAATCTTCAATTTGCGCGCTTTGGCCAACTTATATATAATGCGTACTCGCACTTGAAAAAGTGCTGTTGCCAACGTGGCTCAGTTGGTAGAGCAGCGCACTCGTAATGCGCAGGTCACCGGTTCGAGTCCGGTCGTTGGCTCCACAAGTAAGCAGGCCAGGTGAACGTCACCTGGCCTGTTCGTTTTCTAGCGGTTCCCCGTAGGACGAGAACTCTCTTCTACCCAAGTCCCCATGTGAGGAGCTTCCATTCGCCGTCGTCGCCCGTGCGGCCAAGGTGCCAAGTCCAGTCCGTGTAATCGGTATCGGGCTCCCATGCGGTGTTCGCGGCGTCCTCGCCGCTAGGCGAATGGAATTCCGATGTGAGCACGAGCGCCTGGTCGAATTTGGGCTCGTCGGGCATCTGCGCTTCGCGCAGCTCGTTAACGTAGGCTACTTCGTCGGCGTCGCAGGCATCATCGCCCGCATAGGCGATCTTCTTAAGCGTGCAGCCCTTCCAGCTGGTGAATTCCGTTAGAACGGGGTCGAGTGCCGAGTCGATGTCGGCCTCGGTGTAAGTGCTCGATGTGCCGTAATCGACCGTTGCATCGGCAATGGCCGGGTCGAGTGCATCCAGGTAACGCTCGAACGTTATGCCCTCGTCCATGATCTGATGTGCAATCGCGGGATCGTCGACATAGCGGATATGCCAGGGCTCGTAGCTGTAGCCGGTTTCGATTTTCTTCTGCGGCGGGTAGCGCAGGATGAAACCGTGATCGGCGAGCTTCGCGTGAATCTTTTCCCAAATCTCGGGGTACGTGACCAAATCCTCGTTCTCGACGATGTCTTTACCGTCGACGACGAGGTATAAATCCAGCGCGAGGCCCGTGTGGTGCTCGGAATAACCCGGCACTGCAACGTAGAGCTTCACGTACTCCGCGCCGTATTTCTTGGTGAAATCATCGACGATTTCTTGCTGCTCGGCGACGCTGCGGTAGGCGGAGTCGAGGTCGATGAAGACGCCTTCGGCTTCCAGTTCCTTCTTCAGCTCGAGGTAGGCGTCGTATGCTTTGGCCTCGACCTGCACCTCGTCGCCCACGCTGTTCGTGAAGCTTTTGATTTGAACGGCGTCTTCCCAGCCCGCGGGCAGCTCGTGGGTCTTGTTGACGAGCGCCAGGTAGTCGATGCCCTGCTCTGCGTTTGCCGACGCGCTTGCGCTCGCCGAGGCGTCGCTTGCCGCCGATGCCGCAGACGAGGCGGCCTGCGTGCCGCCGCATCCCGCCAACCCAAGCGTTGCCGCCAATGCCGTCGCAGTTACAGCTGCGATGATTCTCGCATTCATCATTGTCTCCTTCGCCGCGTTGCGTTGCCCATGCTGCATATAGTAACGTTTCAGCCCGAGTCTCAACGGTTACAATGTGGTTGCCATTCGCATACGTCCGTTGCTACTCGAGGGGCTTTCGGACTGCCGCCTGATTGGGAAGTGATGAGCCGAACAGCGCGACTGTTCTAGTATCGATTAGGTTGCAGATTGCAAAATGGCGGCGTACGTGGCGGCGTCTCGCCGGCAGGCGATGGCAGGAGGTTTGGTGAAATACACCGTAGTAGCAGTTGGCAAGCTCAAAGAGCGCTTTTGGGCCGATGCATGCGCCGAGTATCTCAAGCGCCTGCAGCCCTATGCAAAAACGTCCGTCGTGGAAGTGGCCGACGTCGATCCAGCCAAAGTCGGCGGTGACGCAGCGGCGGTCGAGCGCGAGGGGGCCGCTATTCTTAAAGCGCTGAACGAGCGCGCGTATGTGATCGTGCTGGCCATCGATGGGAAGCAGCGCTCGAGCGAAGGGCTTTCCGCCCGTTTGGACGCACTTGCCCTTGACGGCACGGGCGAGGTTGCATTTGTCATCGGGGGTTCGTGCGGTACGAGCGCAGCCGTACGCGCCCGGGCAAACGAGCTGCTTTCATTTGGGCCAATAACCTTGCCGCATAACCTTGCGCGTGTGGTTTTGCTCGAGCAGTTGTACCGCGCCTGCAAGATATCGCGGCACGAGCCTTATCATAAGTAACAACATATATATAGTGTTTTACGATAAGTTGCCGTTAACGTGGGGTTGGCCACGCACTCGCCAAGAACGAGTGCCAGGGGCGTCCAGCAACTCATTCTTGGAAGAGTGACCTGGATTTTCCATCCCACCCATTGGGAAGAAGCTCGCTGGCCGGGATGCTCGTCTTGGCCGCATGGTCTACAGGAATCGAAAGAGGAACTGCTCATGAAATTTGTTTCATGGAACGTCAACGGCTTGCGCGCCGTGCTGAAAAAGGGGTTCGAGGAAATCTTTACGACATTCGATGCCGACGTCTTCGCGTTGCAGGAGACCAAGCTGCAGGAAGGCCAGGTCGATTTGGATTTGCCTGGCTACTGGGACTACTGGAGCTATGCCCAGAAGAAGGGCTACTCGGGAACGGCGGTGTTCAGCAAGCGCGAGCCGCTGCAGGTGCTGCATGGCTTGGGCGATGATTATCTGGATGCCGAAGGGCGGATTTGCGCGCTGGAGTTCCCGGAGCTTTGGTTCGTGGACGTGTACACGCCCAACGCGCAGGACGGGCTCGCGCGCATCGACCACCGCATGCAGTGGGATGATGCGTTCCGCGACTTCTGCAAGGGACTCGAGGTCGGGACGTTGCCCGACGGTTCGACCGCGCAGGCGAAGCCCGTGGTCATGTGCGGTGATTTCAACGTGGCGCATCAGGAAATCGACCTCAAGAACCCCAAGAACAACCGCGGCAACGCGGGCTTTTCGGACGAGGAGCGCGGCAAGTTCACCGAGCTTCTGGATGCGGGTTTCGCCGATACGTGGCGCATGCTGCATCCCGATACGACGGGCGTGTACTCGTGGTGGAGCTACCGCTTTAACGCGCGAAAGAACAACGCGGGATGGCGTATCGACTACTTCCTGGTCAGCGATGCGCTGCGCGATGCGGTCGAGGCGGCCGAGATACATGGCGAAGTGTATGGCAGCGACCACTGTCCCGTGGCACTGGACTTGGCGCTGTAGCGCGCGGCGCCGTTTGCCGGGCTGTACTTACTCGTCCCTTCGCGGGGCTGCCCATCTTGGGTTGACGCAAAATCGCCCGTTATCGCGCCTCCCCTTCGTGGGATCGCTGGAGCTAAGTAGTAATGCGTCACCGCGGGCTATCCATGAAGTACAATAGGGAACCAACAGCTGATACGGGAAAGGAACCGCTTATGAAGTGCGTCATCTCTGTTCTGGGTAAAGATGCGACGGGCATCGTAGCCGAGGTCGCCGTTGCGTTGCGCGAGTGCGGCGCCAACATCGACGACATCAGCCAAACGCTTCTGGGCGAAATCTTCTCGATGACGATGATCGTGACCTTGAACACCGATATTGCCGGCTTCAACGCGGTGCAGGAACGGCTGCGCGAGGCGGGGGAGAACATCGGCGTGCAGATTACGCTTCAGCGCGAAGACGTATTCCAGATGATGTACAAGATTTAGCGCTCAGCAGAATCTGGTTTCTAATCTGTAAGGGGGGCGTTGGCACCCCCCTCCTCATATGCATATTTATGAAGGTGTGCTGGATCCACCTTCCAACCTGCAAGAAAAGGGGAGCGCGTTACCGTGCGCTCCCCTTGTTGTAGCTTCGTATGTTGCGGCTACTCGTTTATTCCGCAGGCGTGGGCGCCGCGGGGGCGTCGAACTGGCCGCCGCAATGCGGGCAGCGGGTGGCGCCTTCCTTGACCTCTTCCTTGCAGAAGGGGCATGCGGGCGGGTTCATCTCGGGCTCGGCTTCCTCTTCGCCCTTGACGAGCTTGGTGCCGGCGTCCTTCATGGAGTTGAAGCTCTTGATCATGAGGAACACGACAAGCGAGATGATCAGGAAGTTGATGATGGCGGAAATGATGCCGCCGATGTTGAAGCCTGCGACCGTCAGCGGGATGGCCACGCCGTCCTCGCCCACGGCACCGCCAGAGAGCAGGGTGATCAGCGGGTTGATGATGTCGGTGGTCAAAGAGGTGACGATAGCCGTGAACGCACCGCCGATGACGACGCCGACTGCCATGTCCATCGCGTTGCCCTTGTCGATGAACTCCTTAAACTCCTGGATGAGGCCCTTCTTTTCTTCTGCCATTGTGCTTCCTTTCTGTCGGGGCTTGCATTTTGCATCGCATCGCAAAGCTGCGCGCCGCAAACCTTGCGGTGCCATGCACTATGTAGTGTAACGGTTTCGCGATGTTCGTGCGGCCAAAAATGCTGATGTAACGCACGAGGATGCGAATTCTAAGGAACAATAGGTTGTAAAAACTATACGAATAGGGGCGCTGAGCATGCGTGGGCGTATAATCTAAGGCTCTACGCTAACGCACAAAGGGGTGCAGTACTACATGTCCATAGCCACAAGCTTCGTCTTGGTTGCCTTTTTCCTCGCGATGAACGCGTTTTTCGTCATCGCGGAATTTGCCATGGTGCGCGTGCGCCCGTCGCAGATCGAAATGGCGCTTCAGGATGGAAAGCCCGGCGCCAAGGCGGCCAAACGCATATCGGGCAACGTCAACGCTTACCTGGCGGCCTGCCAGCTCGGCATCACGCTTGCCTCGCTCGCCCTGGGTTGGCTGGGGGAGCCGGCGTTCTCGGCGCTGGTGCGGCCGGTGCTTGCGCCGCTGGGCATTTCCAACACCGCCATCACTTCCATTTCGGTGGCTATCGGCTACACCCTCATGACGACGCTGCACGTGGTCGTG
>CAMPAJ010000112.1 GCA_946631805.1 uncultured Eggerthellaceae bacterium | reverse complement strand
CGCGGGGGTTGATTTGTTTGCCGTAGAGCATGGGGCCGCCGAAGCCGACGTCGGCCAGGTAGCGCTTCTGCTCGATGGTCACGATGTTGGCGCGGTGCGTGATGAGCGGGTAGGGGTTGGGGCGGAAGACCACGCGCGCCATGCAGGGCTGCACGTCATAGCCAAGCGCACGTAGCAGGGCCGCGAACAGGCCGTTGAGCTCAAAGCAGTAGCCGCCGCGCTTGCGGATGACGATCTTGTCGTACAAATCTGCGATACCCAGCGAGGGAGCGAGCGCGTGCTCGTACACATCCAAGTCGTCGAACGGCACCGTGCATTGATGAGCGAAGATGAGCTCGTCCAGAAACTCGGTCGTGGGCTCTTTCCTTTGCGCTATGCCGATCCGTTCAAGATAGGCGTCGACATTCGGCAGTGGTTCGTATAGCTCTATGCTCATAGTTCCTCCGTTGACTCCAATTCCTAACGTGCATGATACCGCGTTCCGTAGCAGCCATGATATGCTTTTCGTATGCGGAAACGTCCCGAAAAAACCAACCAGACGAAAGCCGACCTCGAAGAGGCCTTCTGGCGCCTGTATGCCGAGCGGCCCATCGAAAAGATTACAGTCGGGCAGGTGTGCGAGCTTGCCGGCTACAACCGGGGGACGTTCTATTTGCATTACCGTGATCTGTACGAAATGCTGCAAGTTATCGAGAATGCGCTGCTCGCAGGCATGACAGAATGTGTCGAAGGATGCATGAAGCGCTTGCAGCGCGATTCCGGTAAGCTTAGCTGTATTGCTGCGTGCGGAGACGTTGTCTTGTACTACGAGCGCAACAAGGCGCGCATTTCGGTGCTGCTGGGCGAGGGTGGGGACCCGTCGTTCGTGCATCGCCTGAAGGAAGACCTCAAGCCCCTGTGGCGCGAATACGTCATTGGCCCCGACGCCCAGCGCTCCGACGACGAGCTTGACTTGCTTCTTGAATACACCCTTTCGGGCACGTTGTTCATGATCTCGCGCTGGCTTGCCAATCCCGGTACCACTTCGGCCCGTGACCTGGCGCACCTCGTGTACGACTTCTCCATCAAAGACGTGCGTCGTCGCGCCTAAAAGCGCGGAATCCTCCGCTTGGCTTCGACCTTCCGTCCCGCCACCCCGAGCTCGCGGGGCTTCCCAGTTGGGCTCGCGAAGGCTCTTGGCTGATTCAGTTAACCAAGCTGAGGATGAAACACTCAACCAGGTTGGGTGTTTCAATGAAGAAGCCTGTGGATGGGGTGCGCCATATTCGCAGCGTTCCGCAGCAGACAACAATGATGTCGAGATTGCTCGTGTGCGAGGACTAGCGCGAATACGGCGCCCCCCATCCACAGGCGGTGGGATGGAATTAACTACTTTTCTGAAAACGCGCCCGTGGCCTCGTCGTAGGCGAGCGGCTTGGCCAGGTAGCCCTTTTGCTCCATCCACGCGAGCACTGGTTCTACCATGGCGGCCGTCGGCAGCTGCACGGTCGGGTAGGTGCTGATGGGGTAGGACTGGGCGATTTCTTCAGGCAAGTTCGCATTGGCTACGAGCACGTCGCGGTAGGTTTCGGGGCTGGCGTTGATCAACTCGGCGGCTTTGTCCCAGGTGTCTTCGAGTTTTTCGATCTGTTCGACGGCTGCTCCGTCCGATAGGAGGTCGCTGCGCACGATCATGACCGATTGCGAGAGGTTCTCGCCCTTGGTGTCGTCGGCGATGAGCTTGCATCCGCTTGCCTCGCCCAAGGCCAAGAGCGTGCCGGGAAGCGCCGCGGCTGCAACTTCGCCCGAGGCCATGGCCTGGTATCGTACGGGCAGCTTCTGCAGTTCCTCGATGGCAATCTGGTCGGTTGGCACGCCTGCCCCTTCCAGGAGCTTGTCCATGACGTATTCGAGGATCGTGTTGCTGCCCACGCCGATGGGCACGCCTGCAAGGTCTTCGAGCTTGGCGATGTTGCTGTTGGGGCCGGCCATGATGCCGAAACGCCCCTGCTCGGGTGCTATGCCGAGCGTCACCCACTGCATTTGCACGTCCACGCCGCTTGCGAAGATGCTTGCCGTGACCATGATGTCGGTCATGGCTAGGTCCACTTCGCCTGATGACACGCCCGAGATAAGCTCGGTTGCCGATTGGAATGGCACGATTTGCACTTCAAGGCCGGATTCGCTGAACAGTCCTTCGGCTTGGGCGACCCATAAAGGCAAGATGTCCTCGGTCGCCAGCGTGCCGATGGTTAATGCCCTTGCTTGCGAAGATGCGCTTTCCGTTGCGCTCATGCTCGCGGAAGCGCTCGCTGCGGACCCGGTGCTTTGCGAAGCGCCGCTGCTCGTTTGGCTACCGCCTGTGCAACCTGCTATCAACGTCAGGCTGGCAACTCCGGCCATGCTCAAGAATGTGCGTCGGTTCATGCTGCTAGACATACAAGGGCCCCTATCCCGATAGTGTTTAATGCGTAAAGCCGGCTAATACAAGGAACTCGCACGTTGCGGGCGCTTCAGATTCGTCGCGTTGCCGAGGCGGCCAGCTAAACGGTCTATGCAAAAGCACTGCTTACGCACATAGGTTACAAGGAGCGAAGCGGCAGCTTCAATAAACAACTGAGCTCCCGATGTTGATTTTCTTGCGTTAGAACATGGTAGAAGAACGCCATAGGTTGGCGGTGGAGACCAAGTCCATTGCTCGAATTACCCCTTTGTTCCTGAATCTTTGAAGCAATCATTTGAGTATATTGATATCAAATGATATATTAACGGAAATTCATACTATCAAATGAATGTTGAGGAAATCATGTCTGAGACTATCACTGCGCAGGAAATCAAAGAGATTCGCAACCGATACGGATTGACGCAGAAGTCGTTCGCAACGTTGCTGGGCATTGGCACGGCAAGCATGGCTCGCTACGAGCAGGGTGCGACGCCCACCAAGGCGAATGCCAACCTCATACGCGCTGCAAAGCATCCGGAGTTCATGCGCGAATGCCTGGAGCGCGATGGCGAACTCATCTCGCAACGGCAGCGCGAAGAGGCGACGCGCTGCATATACGCATTCGTTTCGCTCGAACCCGAAGATGGACCCTGTACACATGACCTCAAAACGAAAGGCGGTGACGATTGCGTGGGAATGACGATGGACGAGGCGTATCACTACACCATTCAACAAGAAGTGCTCAACGAACAGGCGGCTAATCTAATTGGCGAGATGATATCCATTAAGGTTACTTGCGGATTTAAGGGAACCGCTTCGGATGTATTCGATAATTTACTTGACCAGATTGCGACGATGAAACCAACAATCGTGAGCGACGAAAGCATGGACGATTATGTCCTCTCAAAGCACCGCGGGTACCTTAGATGCGCAGGCGATTTGCTAAAGCGCAGCCAGCAGGGGGCTGCTCATGAATGATTTGGGTGGCCAATACACACAAGAGCAATTCGATTCCGCATTCGCAGAGACGGTAAAGAAGCTGCTTGTCAATCCCCTCGTTAAACCTCAAAGCAAGCGTTTTGCTTACCTACTTGGAGGTCAGAGCGGTGCGGGGAAGAGTACGCTACATCGCATCATTGGTAATATGTTCGATGGGAACGTCGTAGTCATCAATGGAGATGAATTTAGGAAATCGCATCCGAATTTTGCCGCCATACAGGAAAAATATGGGATGAATGCACCGGCTCACACGGCACAATGGTCGGGCGCTATGACCGAGGCCCTTATCGATTCGCTTTCGGCACAGCATTACAACCTTATAGTCGAGGGGACGCTCAGGACGAGCGCCGTTCCATTGCGCACGGCCGCTTTGCTCAAACAACGAGGCTACACGGTTTCGCTCGCCATCATGGCCGTTAAACCCGAGATCTCGCTCGTTAGCTGCCAGATTCGCTACGAGATGATGCGCATAGCGGGAACCACTCCACGCGCAACCGATCCCGAGCACCACAATGCAATCGTTCACGATATTGTTGCCAACGTCGCAACACTCGAAGAATCGGGTGAGTTCGAAAGCGTGATGCTATACGACCGAGCGGGTAGGCGCCTGTATCCGCGTGAGGGCGCATTGCAATTTGCGTCCGACGTCTTGAGAGCGACCTTGTTTGGCCCATGGACGTCGGAAGAGCGCACGCATTTCGAACATCTTAAAGTGCAGCTTACCGAACTGAGGGCCGTTGAATAACGCTCGCGCGTTTGCTCTCGTAACGAACATAGGGTTCGATATCAGATAAAGTATACGATATACTTCACGTCGTAGGGCGAACGCAGACGTTAATGTGCTCGGCCTCGCTTGACGTTCGTACCGCGCTTCCGGACGGTACGTAGCGCACAAAAGGGTTTTGTCTGCATGGTTGCAAATGAGTCAACCGTGTTTTGCTCGGTGCTTGCTTGAACGAGGTTAAGGTGATGGATAGACGGCAGCGAAAGACGCGCAAGGCGATATACGATGCATTCGAAAAACTCATGTCGCAAGGGCATTACAGCCAGGTGACTGTCGCGCAAATAATCGAAGAGGCCGACATCGGCCGATCGACGTTTTATGCGCATTTCGAAACAAAAGATGAGTTAACCGAGCAGATTTGCGCCGAGATGTTCGACCATATATTCGAGGGTGTTGACGCTCACTGCGTAACGCATGCAGAGCTGCAGACGCCTGATTTGAAGGGCAAGCTGGCGCACTTGCTCTACCATCTGCGCGACGCTCATTCGGGCGTCGCCGGTAAGTTGTTGATGGAGGGGGAGCCGCATTTCACGGCGTATTTCCGCACCAAGCTCGTGGAACTGTTCGAGAGCGATATGCCTGCTACGAGCAGTCGGATGCCGCTCGATTTGCGCGAGTCCCTGATGGTCAGCGCCTATTGCCAAGCTGTAACCTGGTGGTTCAAGAGCGGCTGCGGAACCGATCCTGAACAGCTTGCCGAATGGTTTGGCGAATTTATCGGGTAGCGGTTGAACGCCTGGAGCGATTCGTCAATATGGCAGCAGCATTGCCGGTATCGGCAGGCGTATGCTTGCGGGCGTGTTTGCTCGAGTTTTGCGCACTTTCTGCTCGCGATTGGCCAAAATCAAGGCGGTTGGCTTTGGAGGTGGACGTGGAACCCTTTGGCCTAAGCACTTTCTTTGTCGCAAGAGGCTGAAGCGCAAACCCGTTGATTGCCGCGTTGGTGTGGAACACTTCGTCCAAGGGCTCTTCTGCAAAGTGTGCACCGAGCGCAGATAATCCCACGATGGCGATGATTGCGATGATGGCTGCTGCGTTCATGATTGTCTCCCCGATTCCCTGCGCATGGATGCGAATTGATTCATACGCGAATTTCAATACCGTACTTTAAGTACGGTATAACGCATCAAGTATGGTGTTGTGAATCATCAAATAGCGCCGTTTGAATCGTTGCGGCCATTTTCGGGAAGTTGCCCGAAACGATACGCTGGCATGGTGGACGTCAGAAACCGAACAGTGCTTCGGTTTTGTTCGGTAAAGGGCGAACAGCCTAGGTTTTAGGCGGCGCGGACCCGTTGGGACTCTCGCGCGAAAGCGATGAGGTAAATAACGGTACGTACGGCCCAATCGGCGAACATGGCATACCAAACCCACAAAAGTCCCTGGTGCAAGGCTGCTACAAACAAATAAGCAAGCCCAACTCGGCAAATTGCCATGGTGGCTATGGCGACCACCATCGTAAAGACCGCCTTATTGATTGCCCTGAAGTAGTAGGGGAACAGGAATGCCGTTGGCCATATTAGCATCGCAATGGAATGGGCGATAACGAGTTGCGTTGTGAGCTCGGTGGCTTGAGGGGTCAGGTTGTAGAAGCCCACCCACAACTGAATGCCCCCGACCATGACGGCGCACAATATGGCAAGCATTGCATAGTTTAATACCAGCAGGGTCTTGACGTAGTCGAGGGCTTGTTTGCCCTCTTTCGCCCCTAT
>CAMPAJ010000111.1 GCA_946631805.1 uncultured Eggerthellaceae bacterium | reverse complement strand
CCCTGCATCCAAGCGGCGCCCATCTCGACCGTCCCGCGCTGACCGTCGGCTATATCAATGAACGCGAACGACACACGGTCCTTGTACTCGTCGTAAAGCTTCTGATAATCGTCCATTTCCTGTATGCAGTACGGGCACCACGTGGCCCAGAAGTTCATGACGAACGGCTTGCCCTGGGCAATCTGGTCGAGCGTGAACGGCTCGCCGGTCTCGGTGTAAACAGTCGCGTTGAAGTCCACGAGCCGCGGCAACTCCGGGTCATGTTCCGTTGCCTGCGCCTGCTCCTTCGCAGCAGCAAGCTGCTCCTCCCGTGCATTGGCCGCCAGCGCATCGTACGCAAAGAACGCCACCGCCAGCACCACGACGAGCGCAACAAGCGCAATAACGATCCCGCGTTTCCCACTTCCAGACGATTGATGTGTAGTTTCGTTAGCTTCCATGTCCCGCATCATAGCAAATGTACGCTAACCACTTCCACATCATCGTCCAGCACGCGCACAAGAATGCGATACCCCTGGCAGTTGTCCACATTCCATTCATAGTAGTTGCGCCCGTCGTCGTGCGCATAATGGTCCAGAAACGCCATCATCGTGCCGCCATGGCCAACCATGTGCACCACGCGCTCCCCGCGCGCGGCGGCAGCCTTCAGCAAATCGCGCATGGCCGCGCACACGCGCTGGTCGAGGTCGGCCTTGGACTCGCCGTCCGGGCAAGGACCCAGGCACCAGCCATCGACCCAGGCGCGGTACTCTTCGTCGTCGGCCATCTCGTCGGCGCTGCGTCCGGTAAACGCCCCAAAATCCATTTCCTGAATGCCCTCGACGACGACCTGCCGTGCATTCGGGAACATGATGGCCGCCGTTTCGTGCGTGCGCCGCAGGGTCGACACGTACACGAGATCGACGTCGGGAAACGAGCGCGCAGCACGCGCCTGCTCGCGCCCGAGCTCGCTCAACGGCTGATCGTCGGCACTGCCCACGTAGCGCCGCTCGGCATTGCCGGGCGTCTGCCCGTGACGGAAGAGAAAAAGCTCCACCTCGTCGGTACGCTGAGCATCCATTACGCCATGACCTCGCGCAACGCCGCAAGGAAGCCCTTGTTCTGCTGCTCCGTGCGCACGGCGATCCTGAACCACGACGCATCGAGCCCGCGGAAGTTCTCGCAGCGCCTGATGACGTAGCCGCGCTTGAGCATGGGCTCGTACAGCGGCTTGGGACTTTGGAACAAGATGAAGTTCGCATGCGACGGCACGACGAGCATGCCGCACTCGCGCAGCCCCTCCTCGAGGCGGGCCCGCTCGGTCGCCACGTACTCGCGCGTGAGGTCCAGGTAACCCGGCACCTCGAGCGCAGCCTTGCCCGCCACCTGCGCCGGCGACGAAACCGCCCACGGCGCGCCGGCCGTCTTGAGCGCGCGGACGACGTCCGCATTGCCGCTCAGGCAGTATCCCAAACGGAACCCGGCCATCGCATGGCTCTTCGTAAGGGCCTTCACGATGATCAGATTCGGATGCGAATCCAAAAGCGGCGTGCACGACTCAAACGCCGTGAAATCTATGAAGCACTCGTCGACGACGACCTTGGCTCCCCATCGGTCCGCTGCGTTCAGGACCTTGACGATCAGGTCCTGCGAGACGACGCGCCCGGTCGGGTTGTTGGGCGAGCACAGAATCACGAGGTCGATTTCGGGCTCGATGTAATCGATGATGCGCTCGGTCACGTCGAAGTTCTCGCGCGCGACGAGGCTATGGTGGACGACGCGCGGATGCAACGGCTGCAACGCCTGCTCGTAACCGCTGTAGCAGGGCGAACACACCAGCACCTTATGCGGCTTGAGCGCAGCCGCGACGCGCGAAAACGCGTCGCTTGCGCCCGCGGTCGCAACGATGTACTCCTCGGGCACGCCCTGTTGCTCTGCCAACGCGGCCACCAAGTCCCGGCACTGCGGGTCCGGATACGCCTCGAAACTCGCTGCAGCTACCTTGAGCGCACGGACGACCTGCATGGGCATGCCCAGCGGATTGAGGCTCGCGGAATAATCCACGACGTTTTCCATACCGTAGATATCGCCGCCATGCTGGTAACGGCCCATCTGCTCGTTGTTTGCTTGCTGCTCTGCCACCATGACTCCATTCCGCCGCCCGAAAGAGCGGCCGTGATCTTGCAATAGAATACCCTGCTAGGACCTGCGTCCGCGAACGAGGCCGCCCACGACGCCGATACCTGCCGAAACGCCTAGCCCGATCAGGGCCGTTGCATACATGAGCTTGTTCGCGCGCTCGATATCGCGCGCCTCGACGGGACGCGTGGCATCCCCGATGGTCGGCTTTTCCACAACTTTGCCGAAGTACTGGTTGGGTCCGCCGAGCTGGACGCCCAGGGCGCCCGCGCACGCGGCTTCCGTATGAGCCGAATTGGGCGACGTGTGGTTGCGCCGGTCGCGCTTGAACACATTCCAAGCGCGTTTTGCGTCCAGTCCCGCCATAGGCGCCGCGGCGCACATGAGCACGCCGGCGATGCGGGCGGGGATGAAGTTGAACACGTCGTCGAGCTTGGCGGGAATCCGGCCCAAATTGAGGTACCGGTCGTTCTTGTAGCCCACCATGGAATCGAGCGTGTTCACCGCCTTGTACGCCATAGCCGCAGGTGCGCCTCCCAGGCCCATGAACAAAAGCGGCGCGATGACGCCATCGGAGGCGTTTTCCGCCACCGTCTCGACGGCCGCCTTGGCGACCCCCTCCGCATCCAGGCAATCGGTATCGCGGCCGACGATCATGGCGACGGCGCCGCGAGCTTGCTCGATATCGCCCGACTCCAGGGCATGCTGCACTTTCGTGCTCTCGTCGCGCAGCGAGCGGGCGGCCACGAGCTGGTAGCACAGCACGGTCTCGGCAGCGAGCGCGAGCGCGGGATGCAGCCGCTCGCACCCCCTGATAAGGGCAAAGGCGATTACGGGCGAAACGCATGCCACGTCCGCAGCCAAGGCGGCCCCGGCAAGCCGTTCGGTCTGCTCGGCCGACAACGGCCAGGAATCCGCGGCCTTTTCCGCCTCGGGAAGCAGGTACTTGCGAATGAGGCCTTCCTCGAACTCGATCTGCTTGCCCACGAGGCGCACCGGATGAGGCCACCCGTGAGGGTCCCCGAGCGCGGCATCGAGCGCGAATCCCGCCGCCATGGCGACGATATGACGGTATTTCATGGCATACCTCGATAACATCCGTCGAATACGTTTGTCCATTGTACCGTGATAATTCGAACACGCGCCAGCGCATCGACCGACGACACACCACGTACGCCAAACTTATTGCAGTTCGCCTAATCGAGCCTCGCCAGGAACCGATGGAGCGCGTCGCGCCCTTGGGCATCCCATTTGAACACGCCGCAACACTCCAAGACCTCGCCGAACAGCACGCCCACGTCATCGCGGGAAAGCCCGCGCTCGTCCATGGTCCGCTGAACGCGCGGCGGCAGAATCGCAAGCCCCATGACCTCGATGAGCCCGATGTTCTCCTTCTTAATGTGATGCAGATGCTCGTGGGGATGAAACACGCCGAGCGGATGCTCTTCGCTTGTGATGTTGCAGCGCAACGCCAAATCGAACTGGTACGACTCCCCCACCTTGCGCAAGATGGGCGTTATCGTGTTGTGGCGCACCTCCCCCGTCGCGCATACCACCCCGACGGACTCGTCGCTGTAGGTGCGCCACGCATCCAGGATCGCGCAAGCAGCTTCAACGAGCTCAGAACGGTTTTCTCCCTCGAGGCGCAGCACGGTCACCGGCCACTTGACGACATGGCATCGCACGCCGGCCGCACCGCGCACCTCGAACGGCTCGTCCAGAGGCGCTACATGCATGGGAAACACGTGCCGCCCACCCTGGAAATGGTCATGCGCCAAAATTGAGCCGCCCACGATGGGCAAATCCGCATTGCTTCCAAAGAAGTAGTGCGGGAAGAGGTCAACGACGTCGAACAGGCACTCGAATGCTTGACGGTCGATGTGCATGGGGCGGTGCTGCCAGCTCATGGCTATGCAGTGCTCGTCGTAATACGCGTACGGGCTGTACCACAACCCCCAGGGCTCGCCTTGCAAGTTGATGTGCCTTGCGTAGCCGCACTGCACGTCCGCCTCGGTAACGCAAAGCGGGCACGGGCGCGTGAAACCGGTTGCCGGGTCCTGGTAGCTCGCCGCATCCGATGCGGCCTGCTTCGCCGCATCGGCGATGGCGCGCGGGTCCTTCTCGGGTTTCGACAGGTTGATGGTTATCTCCAAGTCGCCCCACGCCGTTGCCGACGTCCAGGCGATATTGCGCGCGATGGCCTCTTGCTTGACGAAGCCTTGCTCGCAGCTGCTTGCGTAAAATGCATCCGTATCGACCGCGCTGGTTACAGCGGCTGCGTCGACGCTCTTCGAATCGCTCATCTATCCTCACCTTCGACCCACCAAGCCCGCGCGCCCGAATCGGTTAGCTCGTAACTGCGACATGAGCCGTCGCCGAGCAACGCATCGACTTCCCTTATGAAACGCGGCAGCTCGCCGATAGGGACGAACGCCTGCACGGTGCCCCCGAAACCGCCGCCATGGATGCGCACCGCGCCCTGGGCGCCGAGCGCGAAATCGCAAAGGGCCAACGCGACCATGGCCGGCTGGCTCGCTCGGTCGGCTGTCGAAACGTTTTGCAGGTACTGCGCCGACGACGAGCCCGAGCGGCGTGTCGCATCCAAAAACGCCTCGACATCGCCCTGTTCGAGCGCCTCAACCCGCTTATCGACGAGGCTCATCTCGTGATAGTAGTGCAGCGCGCGCAGGGCGGCCGCATCGCCCAAGGCAGCGCGCACGTCGTTGAAACGGCGTGCGAAGGCGCGACGCGGCACTTCCGAAAGAACCTCGGCACCCAGATACCGCGCCACTTCGTCCATGTCCTTGGCCACTTGCGCGTACTCGTTCGTGTACCGACCGTGGTCGCAATGCGTGTCGACGAGGCACAGGGCGTACCCAGCCCGTTCGAAATCGAATTGAATATGCTTGTGGGCGCATGTTTCCCCACCGAAATCCAGCACTTGCACGCCGCCGAGCGCCACAGACAGCTGGTCCATGAGCCCGCATGGCTTGCCGAACCATTCACGCTCGGCGCGCTGAGCGATGCGCGCGAGCTGCTCGGCATCGAGCACACCGCGACCGAACAGCTTGACGAGCGCACATGCCAGCGCGAGCTCGAATGCCGCCGAGGACGAAAGCCCACCTCCCGCCGGTATATCGCTGCGCACGCTGGCCGCAAAGCCCCCGACGGCGACGCCTGCTTCCCTGAGGCCCGCCATGACGCCCTTCACGAGCGCGGTCGTGGTCGAGCGCTCGGCATCGCGCGCCTGCACGTCTGCACAATCGAACGTTACCGGCGCGAAACCCTCGCTTGCAAGGCAAACCTCCTGCAAGCCCGTCGCCTGGACCTCCATGCTAACGCCGCAGTCAACCGTGGAGGCGATTACGCGGCCGCCCTGATGGTCGGTATGGTTCCCCGCGAGCTCCGTACGTCCAGGAGCAAACGCGCGGACGAACGGCTTTGATGTATCTATAGTATTCATTTCGCCTTACCGAAGCTTTCGGCGCCTGCGCGAACCGGTCGCAGGCGCCCGCATCCCCTACCTGTAAATCTTCTGATGTCATCTATGCTTTTTAATGCGCTCCACCGTCGTTTGCGCTTTTCCGCCCATAAGTACCAAACGGGCGCACGTGGCTTTGGCCTCCCCCTGATCTCATGGCGCAGGCGCATGACGGCTTTGGTTCGTTCATGTTACTCCATATTCGACATATGCGTCGTCCGCGCACGCCGCCTGTTTTTCGCGATTCGCCCAACCAAGTCGGGAGTATCGGTCATATCACGCGTGCATCAAAGGGAGCAATCCCCTTTGATGCACGCAGGCGTTTTTAGCGTGCTTTTAGCCAACGGGATGCGCATCCGGAAAA
>CAMPAJ010000110.1 GCA_946631805.1 uncultured Eggerthellaceae bacterium | reverse complement strand
GTGCGCAGCGCAGATGGCCTGGATGTCACGTTCTCGACGGGCGAGACGGCCCAGTTCGATGAAATCGCCGTAGCGCACGGCATGAAGTCGAACCTGGATTTCGTGAAACCGGGCACGTTGGTGATCGACCGCGCGCTCGTCGTCGACGAGTTCATGCGCACGAGCGACCCGGATGTGTATGCAGCTGGTGACGTCGTTCAGGCGATGGAGCTCATTTCGGGCCAAAAGCGCGTAGTCGGCATCTGGAAGAACGCCGCCATGCAGGGCGCATGCGCCGGCACGGCAATCGCCGCCGAGCTCGCGGGCGCGACGCCGCCCGCCGACGCCGCGTTCGAGGGTTCCATTTCCACGAACACGATCGCGGTCAACGGCACGCTGTTCATATCGGCCGGCACGATGGAAGTGACGCCCGAGCGCCGCGTCGACGTGCGCGAAGACGACGACATGACCGTCGTGTACATTTTCGAGTCGGTGCCGGGCGGTGCCGAGCGCCTCGTGGGCTTCAACGTGACGTGCGATCACGACGAACCAGGCGGAAAAGCCTACGACACGGGCGCCATGCTGACGATGCGCATCATGCAGGGTTGCGCTTAGCAGGCACTTTAGCTTACACCGCAACAAAACGGGCTAAATCGGGGGCCGCAAGGCCCCCTTTTATGTGCTCAGTTGGTGAAAAAAGTTTGCATAAACCCTTCATAAACGCCGATAAACTGCGGTTTTGGACGTTTGTGACGAAAACGCAACCTTGCGCAATGCATGAGTAGCTATAATTCGTTCGGCCCATTTTCATGGGGAAACGCGCAGGGAGGGCGCGTCTTAACAGGGAAGGGTCGGCACCCTCGGAACGCCGGCAGCTGCGAACGCAGCGCATACGAAGAAGGAAACTTTGACAGACCAGTTTTTCTCGACGATCTCGTTCGTCGACATCTTCAACGTCAGCGTATTTCTTGCTTTCACCATTTGCTACGCATATCAGATCTTCTACATCTTCAACGTGCTCACGACGAAACCGCGAGAGCTCACGGCGAAGAAGAACCACCGCTATGCGGTCCTCATCTCGGCGCGCAACGAGAGCGCCGTCATAGGCAACCTCATCCATTCCATCAAGGTGCAGAACTACCCGGCCGAGCTCATCGACGTGTTCGTCGTGGCCGACAACTGCACTGACAACACGGCCGAGATTGCCGAGGAGGCGGGCGCCATCGTGTTTCGCCGCTTCAACGACAAGCTCATCGGCAAGGGATATGCGCTCGACTTCTGCATCAAGGCGATCCGCGCGCAGTATGCCGACCGCGGCTACGAGGCGTATTTCGTCTTCGATGCCGACAACGTCTTGGATGTGAACTACTTCCGCGAGATGAACAAGACCTTCGATAACGGCGCCCAGGCTTCCACGAGCTACCGCAATTCCAAGAACTACGGTTCCAATTGGATTTCCGCCGGATACGCCACTTGGTTCTTGCGCGAGGCCAAGTTCCTGAGCCAGGCTCGCCTGAACCTGAACACGAGCTGCGCTATTTCGGGCACGGGCTTCTTCATCTCGGCCGAGGTCATCGACAAGGTCGGCGGATGGAAGTGGCATCTGCTCACCGAGGATATCGAGTTCTCCACCTCGAGCATTATCGACGGCGTGCGCATCTCGTATTGCCCGACGGCGGTCCTCTACGACGAGCAGCCCATCACGTTCCGCGATTCGTGGAACCAGCGCTTCCGCTGGGCGAAGGGCTTCTACCAGGTGTTCGGCAAGTATGCCGGCGGCCTGGTGAAGGGTATCTTTACGCAGTCCAAGGGGCACAAGTTCGCATGCTACGACATGCTCATGACCATTTCGCCGGCTATGTTGCTGACCATTATCTCGGTGTTGTTCAACGCCACGATCTTGGTCTTGGGCCTGACGGGGACCATGTCGACGGGTACGATGGTGGCCTCGTCGCTCTCGTCCATTTCGTTCTGCCTGCTCAACTACGTAATGTTCATGTTCGTGCTCGGCGTGCTGACCACGTTCGTCGAATGGGATTCCATCCATTCGACTACGGGCAAGAAGATTCGTTACATGTTCACGTTCCCGCTGTTCATGCTCACCTACATCCCCATCGCCTTGGTGGCGCTCGTGAAGAAGGCCGAGTGGAAGCCTATCGCGCATACGGTTGCCGTGAGCGTGGAGGAAATCAACGAAGCCGGCCAGAAGAACCTGGCGTAACCGCAACCTCAAGGAGTCCGCAATACCCGCCAATCCGTGCTGCGTGGCGCTGCCATACGAGCTAGATTGGCGGGTATTCTAGTTTATGAACGGATGGCTCTCCCGCCTAAAACGATGCATCCGGGGGCTAGTTGCGAACAATGCCAGGTTGTCTTTGGCCGATACGCGGTTCGCTGGCGTGCAAGGCCCCGTATCCTTGCTGGGCAAGGTCGGGCTGGTATGCTCGGCGCATGGTAGGCAAACGCTCAATAGCCCGATGGGTAGATTTCGCGCGAGAGGCTGCGGCGGAAACGCTGTGGCCGACGCGTTGCGCCATATGCGATGCGCCAGGTGCGGTTTTGTGTGAGCGATGCCGTCTCGACTTGCCCTACGTGGATTGGTGGCGCGCCTGCAGGCGGTGCGGCTCGCCCTTCGGACTCGTGCAGTGCGACTTGTGCAATCCCATGGCGCTCGAGCGCTTGGGTGTCAAGGAGCTGCCGTTCGATTCCTGCACGAGCGCCGTGCATTACGTGGGCGATACGGGGCAAATCGTGCGCGTGTTCAAGGACCAAGGCGAGCAGCGCCTCGCCGACGACATGGCGCGCCTGTTAAGTAGAGTTATCGACCCCGGATGGTCGATAGACGCTGTGACGTTCGTGCCCGCCACGTCCGCGGCCGTGCGTTCCCGCGGCTATGACCATGCCGAGCTGCTCGCCCGCTCGCTTGCGGGCCTGCTGGGCGCCGAGTGCGCGCAACTGCTCAACCGCCCCCGAACGCACGACCAGCGTGCCCTAAGCGGTGCCGAGCGCATTGCGAACCTCAAGGGAAGCTTCACGTCGCGCGAGCGAAGCCTCGCCGGCGCGCGCCTTTTGCTCGTCGACGACGTGTTCACGACAGGCGCAACGCTGTGCGCCGCCAGCCAAGCCCTGCGAGAAGCCGGCACCACCACCATCCACGCCGCCACCTTCGCCCGCGTATAAGTTCCGCAGATCCGTCCCGCCGCCCCTGCAATCGGAGTATTTAGCGTGACAAGGCTCATCCGTCCTCATTCAGGTTAATGAGTCCAGGAACACGAGGCGTTAACCCTCATATGCTGTCCATGCCGCTTCTTGCACGCGGCTGCACCTTGCTTTTCGCGAAGGGGCGTAATCTTGTACAATCTAGTGCAAGCTGACGATTGACGTGCTGCGATTGGAGGAGGTTCGCTATGGCGAAGATGCTGTATCAGGGGCATGGGTCGTATCGGTTCGTGCTCGAGGATGGAACGGTTGTGTACGTGGACCCGTTCGTAGGCGAAGGATACGACCTTCCGGCAGATTTGATCGTGGTCACGCATGAGCATTTCGATCACAACCAGGTGCAGAAGATGCCACATGCAGATGGATGCGTCATCGTACGCGCCGCCGACGTCCATCCGACGTCTGGCGAGTACCTGACGTGCGAGAGCCATGGCGTGCGCATGACGGCCGTACAGGCTTGCAATAAGAACCATCCCGTCGACGAGTGCGTCGGTTTCGTGCTCGAGCTCGACGGCGTGACGTTCTATGCGTCGGGCGATACGAGCATGACCGACGATATGCGTTCCGGCAAGCTTGCCGACATGGGCATCGACTACGCGGTATTCCCGGGGGATGGGTTCTACAACATGGATGTGGCCGAGGCGAGCGAATGTGCGAAGCTCGTCGCCGCCCGTCATAGCATCCCCGTGCACCTTGTGCCCATGAGCGATCCGAACGATGCTTCGCAGCTGTTCAGCCGCGAGCGTGCCGAGGCGTTCCAGGGTCCGGGTCGCATCATCGTCGAGCCAGGCGAGACGCTTGGGCTCGAATCGCTGGCCTAAGCTCGGCGCATCGTTGGCGGTGGCGCTGCCCATGCCGCCAAGCTCGAGCATGCGAGCTGGCTGGCTTGCTGGCATGCGCCGTGCGCGGTGTTTCGGGATCTAACAAGATTGATCGCGCTGATGGTGTTTTGATCGCGCCGATGGCGCTTTCCGCATAGGCGGAACACCGTTGGGCGCGCGGATTGAGAGGTAGCATGTTCAGGAAGATGAGGCGGTTCAAGCAACAGCTCTCGGATGATTATGTTGACGAAATCCTCAAACGCGGCAAGACGGGCATTATGGCCGTGATCGGCGATGAGGGGTATCCGTATACGGTGCCCATGAATTACGTGTACGCAGATGGCAAGATCTACATGCACAGCGCCTTGTCGGGCCATAAGATCGATGCGTTGCGGGCCAACGACAAGGTATCGTTTTGCGTCATCGATGCCGACGACGTTGTCCCGAGCGACTACTCGACAAATTTCAGGAGCGTCATCGCGTTCGGGCGCGCCCGCATCGTCGAGGACGAGGAGGCGAAGATGGCTTCGCTGCGTCTGCTTGGAGACAAATACAACCCGAACCAGCCCGAAGCGTTGGATAAAGAAGTATCACATGGGTTCTCACGGCTGCATATGATCGAGATAACGATCGAACACGTTACCGGAAAGCAGTCGAAGGAGCTTGCTCACGTTAAAGGGCCCCTTGACGAGTAAGCTTGTTGGCAATCGGTGGAATCGGGGGAACCATGAGGCAGTCGAAGTATACGGTGGTCGTGGAGGAGCCGAACGGCGAGCATCTTTTGTACAACACGGCGAATGGGGCGTTCGCCGTTGCCGACGACGAAGCGTATGGGGATTACTGCTCCTGTTCGGGAACGTATGCATCCGCCCTTATGGAGGACGGTTTTCTTACCGATCTTGCTCCCGACCAGGAGGTTGCGGCGCAGAAGGCGTATTTCGAAGCGCAGCGCAACGACCATTCGGGGCTTATGCTCGTGCTCGCGCCCACATACGCTTGCAACTTGCGATGCCCGTACTGCTATGAGCAAGGTCATAATGCCATAAAGGGGAAGATGAGCGAAGAGGTCATGGACGCGGTACTTCGCTTCGTCGAGGCCCGTTATGCTGAGAACCATTTCGAAAGGCTCGACGTTGAATGGTACGGGGGCGATCCGTCGCTTGCGCTCGACGTCGTCGAAGAGCTCTCGGCGCGGCTCATCGCCTGGTGCGACGGACAGGGGGTTGCCTACGATGCCATGATGCTCACGAACTGCAACCTCATCGACGAGGCGGCGGTGCAGATGCTCGTGCGCTCGCGCTTGAGCAGCGTGTACGTGACCATCGACGGGTTCGAAGACATGCATAACGCGCGGCGCGTCTCGGCGGTCGGGCTCAACTCCTTCCAAAAGAACGTCGACGCCGTGAAGCTGTTCGCCAAGTACGGGGTAAAGGTCAGCGTGGCCATGAACGTGGACCGCGTGAACTGGCCCGAGTATCATCCGTTGCGCGATTGGCTGCGGGAACAGGCGGGCGTGGAGCTAATGCCGGCGCGTCTGTGCGATTACGGTCATTTCTACGGTTCCCGGGGCTTCGAGGCGCCTGCGTTCGATTTGTTCGACCACGACGAATTCTGCCGCATGACGCACGAGGAGTTCGTTGCGGGCGGTTTTGACGCCCAGGCGATTGCCGACTTGCTGCATCCGGTGCCCCGGTTTTGCAACGGGCAGCGTGACGATTATTTCGTCATCGACACGGTTGGCGACGTGTACTACTGCGATGGCGTTATCGGCGAGAAAGACCACATCAAGTTCAACGTGAAGGACGAGCCTACGTACGAGCAGCTCCATGGCGTGAGCCACGACCCGCATGACAGCCCGCAGTGCAGGGCGTGCCATCTGCTGCCCATTTGCCAGGGCAATTGCGATTGGGAGCGCCGTGCGACCAATATGGTCTGCCATCCGTT
>CAMPAJ010000109.1 GCA_946631805.1 uncultured Eggerthellaceae bacterium | reverse complement strand
TCGATCTTGATCTGGCCGTCGCCCTTGCACGCCTCGCAGCGGCCGCCTTTAACGTTGAACGAGAAACGTCCGGGCGAATAGCCGCGCGCCTTGGAATCCTGGGTAGACGCGAACAGGGCACGGATATCGTCCCACAGCCCGATGTAGGTCGCAGGATTCGAGCGCGGAGTGCGGCCGATGGGGCTCTGGTCTATGTTGATGGCCTTGTCGATGGCCTGCAGCCCTTCGATCTTCTTGAACGCGCCGGTACGACGCCGCGCATTGTTCACGCGGTTGGCAAGCAACGGGGCGAGGGTGTCGGTCACGAGTGACGACTTGCCCGAGCCAGATACGCCCGTCACGACCGTGAACGTTCCGATTTCTATCTCGATGTCGAGGTTCTTGAGGTTGTTCTCCGATGCGCCGATGAGCTTTACGCTGCCCCTGCCAGGTTTTCGGCGCTCGGCGGGCACGGCTATGCTGCGCCGCCCGCTCAGGTAATCGGCCGTAATCGAGCCCCTCGTTTTCGCAACTTTGGCGGGAGTTCCCGCTGCAACGACGTAGCCGCCGTGCTCACCCGCGCCGGGCCCCATGTCCACCACGTAATCGGCCGAACGGATCGTATCCTCGTCATGCTCGACGACGATGACGGTATTCCCCAGGTCTCGAAGCCGCTTGAGCGTGGCGATGAGGCGCTCGTTGTCGCGTTGATGCAAGCCGATCGACGGCTCGTCAAGGATGTAGAGCACGCCCATGAGCCCCGCGCCGATTTGCGTGGCCAGGCGGATGCGCTGCGCCTCGCCGCCCGAGAGCGTCGCCGTGGCGCGCTCAAGCGTCAGGTAGTCCAGGCCTACGTCTACGAGGAAGCGCAGGCGCGCGAGTATCTCTTTGACGATGGGGCCGCCGATTTGCTGATCTTGGCCCTTCAACTCAAGAGACTCGAAGAATTCGAGCGATTCGACGGCGCTCATCTCGCATACTTCGAAAATCGACTTGCCGCCGACAGTCACAGCGAGAATCTCGGGCTTGAGGCGCTTTCCCCCACAAGCCGAGCACGGGATGGTCGAGAAGTACGCCTCCATGCGCTCGCGCTGGCGGTCACTGCCCGCCTCGCGCAGTTTCTCCTCGACGGCATGAATGGCGCCCTTCCACTCGATGTACCAGTACGTCTCGCGGCCATCGACCGTGACGTAATCGACGCGCACCCGACCTTTCACACCTTTGAGCAGCGCGTTTTGCGCCTTCTTCGACAATTCGCACCAAGGGGTGTCGGGGGATTCGCCCACATGCTTCAAGACGGCGCTGAGCACTTGCGGATAATAGTTCCCGCTCTTGAACGGCGCGATGGCGCCCTCGTTGAGCGAAAGGGTCTCGTCCGGCACGACGAGCTTGGGATCGATTTCCTCGCGGCTGCCGATACCCAGGCATTCGGGGCAGGCGCCGTACGGAGCGTTGAACGAGAAGTCGCGCGGCTGGAGCTCGTCCATCGAATGGCCGTGCTCGGGACAGGCAAGCGCAAGCGAGAACAGATGCTCGCCCGCGCGCAGACCGCCGGTGGCCCCCGAGGAGGTCGGGGCATTTGCGGTATCGGCATCGTTGGCCTCGTCCAGGATCTGCACGAGCACGCGGCCGTCCGCGAGGTTCGTGGCCACTTCGACCGATTCCGCGATACGCGCCGTAGCCGATTCCTTCAGGACGACACGGTCCACGACGACGTCGATGAAATGCTTGATCTTTTTGTTGAGGGTTATCTCCTCGCCGGTCAGGCGCGTGATCTCGCCGTCGATGCGGACGCGCGCGAAGCCCTCGCGGTTGAGGTCGGCGAACAGCTTGGTGAACTCGCCCTTTCGCCCCGTGACGACGGGCGCCATGACGATGGCCCGTGTGGTTTCTCCATCACCGAGCGCAAGGATCTCGTCGGTAACCTGGTCGGTCGTCTGCTTCATGATAACGCGGCCGCATTCCGGGCAATGGGGAACGCCCGTGCGCGCATAGAGCAAACGCAGATAGTCGTAGATTTCGGTCGTCGTGCCCACGGTAGAGCGCGGATTGCGGCTCGTCGTCTTTTGATCGATGGACACAGCGGGCGAAAGGCCGTCGATGCTATCCAGGTCGGGCTTGCTCATCTGGCCGAGGAACATGCGCGCATAGCTCGAGAGGCTCTCGACGTAGCGGCGCTGACCTTCGGCGTACATCGTGTCGAACGCGAGCGAGGACTTTCCCGAACCCGACAGTCCCGTTATGACAACGAGCTTGTCACGCGGGATCTCGAGGTCGATGTTCTTGAGGTTATGCTGCCTCGCACCCTTGATGACGATGGAGTTCTGGCCCATGTGTAACCTGCCTTGCAATGCTCTGGTATCCGCTCATAGCGGCATCTTGTACGGCGATGTATTGTACTTCATGCACCTGTTCGTTCAGGATAGAACAAATGTTTGCCACTCATTCCCCACAACCTGAAAACAGCGCGATGGGTGCCAGAAGCTACGCACGAGGATGAGCTTGGGCGTGAACGTCCTTGAGCCGCGCTGGCGAGAGGTGCGTGTATATCTGGGTGGTCGACAAGCTCGAATGGCCGAGCATCTCCTGCACCGAGCGCAGGTCAGCCTCGCCGTCGAGCAGGTCGGTCGCGAACGTATGGCGCATGTCGTGAGGGCTCAACCGGTCGTCAAGGCCAGCTGAGCGCACCGTCGCCTTGAACATCGTGCGCATGGCATCCGCGCTCATGGGGTTGCCTCGATTCGATACGAAGAACCGATCGCTTTGCTTGGCCCCCAGAAGCACGGGGCGCGCATGCGCCAGGTAATCACGCATGGACTTGATGCATATATCGTGCAGGGGCACGATACGCTCCTTGCTTCCCTTGCCGAACAGCTTCACGAGCTTTGACGAGAAGTCCACATCGCCGACCTTAAGGCCCGACGCTTCCGAAATGCGCGCGCCGCACGCGTACAAGAATTCAAGCACTGCCTGGTCACGAAGGTCCGATTCGCTCTGCTCGCGCGGCTCGCCGCGCTCGTCGACCGGCCCGTGAACGCACAGCAGCCGCCGCATCTCGTCATGTTGCAAGACGTGGGGCAGATGCCTCCCCTGCTTTGGCCCCATGAGCACGCTCGCGGGATCAGAATCGACGAGTCCGACCACGCTCATCCACCCGTAGAAGCCGCGCAGCGCCGACAAGCGCCGGTTGATGGTCGTGCGCGCGTAACGTGCTGCGTCGAGCTCGCCTAGGTAGTTTCGCAGCTGCTTGTGCGTTGCCGCAAGCGGGTCGACGCCAGCGCGCTTGCACCAGCGCAGGAACGATTCCAAATCGGTCTTGTACGAGCGGATGGTATGCTCCGAAGAGCCGCGCTCCACGTTCAGGTCGTCAAGGAACCTTGCGAGCGCATCCTCGCCCGGCATGCTGCCATCGTCTTCGAACGAGCGGACGTCGACAGCGTCGTCGTTGCGCGCCGCGCGCTTCGACGCGCGCGTTTTCACGTTTCTAGCCAAGGGGCATCAAGCCCTTTGACTTGAGCTGCTCGACGTACTCTAGAAGCGCGCGCTCTCCACGCTCGGCATAGGCGGCATACCGCTCGCGCTTGTTCCGAATTGGCTTCTGCAAAGGCTCGAATATCCCGAAGTTCACGTGCATGGGCTGGTAGTCCTGCGTTTCGGGATTCGTCGCGTACGCGAGCAGCGCGCCAAACGCCGTCTGCTTCGGAAGGCGCGGTGCCTCAACGCCAGCGAGCGCTGCGCTCACGCTTATGGCGACGTGCAAGCCCGAGCGTATCGCCTCGCAGTAGCCCTCGGTACCGCCAAGTTGCCCGGCGACGTACAGCGGTACGCCAAACTCTTGGGCCGCCCTCGGCTTCATGCGCAAGCTTGCGTCGAGCACATGCGGGGCATCCAGGAACGTGTTGCGGTGCATGACCCCGTACCGGGCGTACTCGGCATGCTCCAAGCCAGGTATCAGGCCGAACACGCGCTTTTGCTCGTCGAACTTCAGGTTGGTCTGGAAGCCGACGAGGTTGTAGCAGCTCCCGGCCACATCTTCGGCGCGCAGCTGCAAGGCCGCCCACGGCCGCCGCCCCGTACGGGGATCCGTGAGCCCGACGGGCTTGAGCGGGCCAAACCTGGGAGCATCCCGCCCTGCGCGCGCGATTTCCTCGATGGGCTGGCATGCCTGGAACAGGTCCTTGGACTCGAAATCCTTCTTGATGACGCGCTGCGCCTCCAAGAGCGCATCGATGAACCGCTCGTACTCTTCCTTCGTGAACGGTGCATTCAGGTAATCGCCTTGCTGAACGGAATCCCCTTGGGGCGCCTGCTCGTAGCGGCTCTGCCTGAACAGCACGTCGTGGTCAAGCGAGTCGGCCATGACTATGGGCGCCGCGGCATCGTAGAAGGCAAGCCCCGCGCTACCCGTCAGCGAGGAGAGCGCGCTTGCAAGCGCATCGCTTGTAAGCGGCCCCGTGGCCAACACGACGGCCGCCGCGTCAGTTGCGACATCTTCGAGCGAAGTGACCTCTCCGCGACGCACCTGTATGAGCGGCGATGCCTCGATCTTCTCGGTCACGGACCGCGCGAACGCATCGCGGTCGACGGCAAGGGCGCCGCCTGCGGGCACGCGCGTCGCAAGCGCGATTGAGTACAACGCGGAGCCGAGCACCTCGAGCTCGCGCTTCTGCATGCCCGCAGCCGAATCGGCCTTCATGCCCTTGAGCGAATTCGAGCACACGAGCTCCGCGAAGTCGCCGCCTTTATGCACGGCCGTTTGATGCTCGGGCCGCATCTCGCACAACGTGACGGCGACGCCCCGCGCGGCTAGCTGGAGCGCAGCCTCGCTGCCGGCAAGTCCGGCGCCTACTATGATGACTGGTTTTTCCATACGGCAAGTGTATCATGGGCAGTACTTCTTAAGCCGAAAGGAACAACCATGCACGTATTGGTCATAGGCGATGCCGAGCGCTTTAACAAGTACCTCCCTTCACTTCCCATAGTCGATCGTGTCGAGGCGACGGTTGTCGCACGCGGCACCGCCGACGAGGACATCATCCGCGCCTGCCCCGATGCCGACTTCATAGCAGCTGACGCCGTAAGCCCTGTTACACCCTTCCTCATGGACGCATATCCCAACCTGAAGCTCATACATTCCGAGGGCGTCGCCTTCAACGCGATCGACGTCGAGCATGCGCGCGATCGCGGCATCTTCGTGTGCAACAACGCGGGGGTAAATGCCGGCGCTGTCGCAGAGCAGACCGTCCTCCTGATGCTTTGCTGCTTGCGCAGCACGATAGAAGGCGATGCGGCCGTACGCAGAGGAGCCCAGATAACGCTCAAGGAACGCCTCATGGTCGAGGGCATCCGCGAGCTCGGCGATTGCAAGGTGGGCCTCGTGGGCATGGGCGCCATCGCCACGCAGACCGCGATCCGGTTGCGTCCGTTCGGCTGCGAGCTTGCCTACTGGAACCGCACACGACGTCCACAGGAATTCGAAGACCAGCTCGGGCTCGAGTACCTCCCGCTCGACGAGCTCGCGCGCTCCTGCGACATCGTGAGCATCCACGTTCCTGTCACGCCCGAAACCACGAACCTCGTCGACGCCGATTTCCTTGCAAGCATGAAAGACGACGCCGTGCTCGTGAACACCGCCCGTGGCGAAATCGTCGACCAGGTTGCGCTCGCCCAAGCCCTCGAGGAAGGGACGATAGGCGCAGCCGGCATGGACACGCTCTCGCCCGAGCCAGTCTCGATCGACCATCCCCTCGTCAACCTATCGGAAACCGCCGCATCGCGCATCGTGTTCTCGCCCCACATAGGAGGCGTGACCGAAGGCATGTTCCGCAGGGCATGGACGACCATCTGGAACAACATCGACCTCGTCGCCGAAGGCAAACGCCCCTCCAACATCGTCAACGGCCTGTAATCGGCTGCTAATTCTCGAACGTTCCCTATCAGGACCGTGCTCGCATCCTATCGCACGCGTCGGTTAACCGATCGTCCCGCTCCCGGAGGGCGGCACGCTGAGGGGCGGGGTGTTCACTTGGCTTCGGCTAACAGATGTGGATGACAGGATTTGTGCCTGCAGAATCGCTCACA
>CAMPAJ010000108.1 GCA_946631805.1 uncultured Eggerthellaceae bacterium | reverse complement strand
CTCGGGAATGATCCCGATGCAGGGGTAGTGCTACCCCCATCAACTTTACGCCGTCACGGGTTACTAGCTAGAGAACAAAGTGATAAAGTGTTGGCATATTCTGCTATGGTACATGTTCAGCTGCAATCACCGATGATTGAGCTCGAGAAAGGGAGGAATCATGTTCGCCAAAAGCAAGCGTATCGCAATCGTTCTATTTGCCACCGTGCTCGCGAGCGCGCTGGCGGGATGCGGCTCCCAACAGTCCGCTGCATCTGCCTCTGCCTCTTCGAACGCTGCTTCCACCGAAGCATCATCCGAGACATCGGCTGTGTCCGCAAGCGGAGTCACCACCCTCACGTCCGAGCAGGCTGTCGACGAGATAGCAAACCTGTTGGTCGATTCTTCTGGGTACAAGACGGTAACGATAACTCAGACGAACACCGTACTGCCTAGCAATGCAACCGCTACCGGATCCTCCGCCTCTGCGGAATCTTCCTCTTCGAACGCAGCTGCGCTCGAGCCCTTTGAAGTTCAGACCGTCTACAAGTTTGACATTAGCGGCGACGACACCAAGTCCAACGTATCAACATCGCTCGATGGAGACAAGATTGTCTATTACCTGGACGGCGACAACGTTGTGGCCGACTACGGTGGAGGCAACATCTATGGCGGCACGGTCAAGGAGTTCAGTGCCGAAAACTACGTCGCACCGAGCAAGGTTATCCAAGCAGGGGCTGGCGAGCTCGCCGATCTTGGCACGGCCATCATTAGCGCCACGTCCGACACAATCAATGGCGACACCGCCTATACCCTAGCGATTGATCCAGAAAAATTTGCCAAAGTCGATGAAACATTCGCTGTTTCCAAGCAATATCTGAATGTCAGCGCTGTTGGCGTCACGTACTTGTTCGGTCCCGACAACGTGCTGAAGTCTATCACCTACGCCGACACCAGCGACATTGGCGACACCGTCAGGCACATCGAATTCTCTGACTACGATGCCACGACCCTCGAATCCGCACCTGCGGCCACCAAGACCTACCAAGATCTTGTGAACGACGCAAAAACTGTCATTAGCGATGTCACCAATGGCTCTTTGGATGGCGCAGCAAAGGCAGAGTAAAAACAACGCAAGATTCAATGTGGCGTATGCACGATACGCCACCGAGAAGGACGCCGGTGATTGGCGTCCTTCTTCTATACCAGCGTTTCGGATGCCGTAGAACAGAAAACATACTTGCGGAAACCCCTATTCTGCTTATGATGAAGAGTTATTGATCGTTGAGCCTCACCAATCAACTGAAAGCACTGTTGCGAACTGGGAAAACGCCCCCAGAACTTCCTTGTGGAATGACTGAATCGTCAATAACTAACGATTTCAAGCAGAAACGGCAAAACACTAACCCTAAAAACTCCTGTAAAAGAAAAAACAGGCCAGAAGCTTTCGCCTCTGGCCTGGCTGTTTTCAACTTCAACTACCTGTTCTACAGCTGCACGAACCTCGCGAGCGTCAACGGCCTGGGCAACCTATCCGGCGTGCGCTCGATGCGCTACACGTTCAGCTCCTGTGCCGTCGCGCCGGTCTACAGCGCCCCAAGCGCTGCCAAACCGAGAGGGATGAAGTCGAGCAGCAGGTGAGCGGCGTACGACGTGAGTATGTTCTTCGTCTTGAGGTACGCGAACACGCCGATGATGCACCCCAGTCCCTGGACGAGCAGGATTTGCACGATGGAGCCATAGGCAGCATAGTGCGCGAGCCCGAATACGAGCGCGGTCACGAGCGTGGCGATAACGATGGCGCTCTTACGGTTGTTTGACCTGCGGAATAGCAGCAGGAGGATACCGAGCAGCATGTTTATCTTGAACAGCTCCTCGCCGAACAGCTGCACGAAGATCAAGGCGATGCGCCCGGCGTCTATCGTCTCGCCCATCAAGGGGTTCCCATGCGTCGGCGCGCCGGTGATAAGGCCAGATAACGCACCCGCCGCAAGCGAATAGACCATCGAGAGCACAGTCACGATGAGTATCAGAGGGATGTCCCCGAGACGCGGCTTCTTGATGATCGTGCCGATATTGCCGTGCGCCACGAACAGGAGCGCCGCCAGCGGAAGCAGGAATACCAGGAAGGCCTTGAAGGCCGTCCCGCCCACCTGAAGGAAGGTCGTGACGTTCATGACCACCGCCACGAGCAACGTAACCCCGATAAGCAGCCAGGCATGCCAGGCGGGCACGGAGTCATCGTTGTAGAAGGGGAAGTCAATCCCCGGGCGCTCCCATTTGAACCATCCCTCCGGTACGATCTTCTTCGCCTTTTCCATGTGATCGATCCTCTATCATTAGCTCAATCGCACGCATCCGCATCCAATGCCATTTTGAAAGCGTTTCGCGTGAAACCTCGCCCGTTTGAGGCTGGATGCTCATGCGCGACCACCTTTCTGGCGTAGACATGCATCGTGTGGGGGAGCATCATACACTTGGATATCATTTGCCAGCGGGTTCCTATGTGCGTGACGGCACGTTCCGCAGCCTCGTTCCCGACGAACTAAGACTCACCCCCTTTGTCACGACGGCGGCCGACATACATCCTGCTACCCGCCACGAGCAGAACCAAGCCGCTTAGGCCCATTGCGGCAAGCGCCGGCAACGCCACCATGGAATCTCCGGTGCTGGGCGTTCTCGTTTTCGCTGTCGCTGCGGCGCTGCTAGTACCGGACGTCCTCGTCGTTGCGGCACCGCCCGTCTTGGTGGGATTTCCGGTGCTGGGCGTTCCCGTCGTTGCGGCACCGCTCGGCTTGGCGTTGCCGCCGTTGTCCTTCTGCGCGGAACCCGTTGCGGGGATGCTCTCGGTCTTGGTCGTTCCGCAAACCTTGCAGCTGTGGGTGCGCACGCCGTCGTTCGTGGCCGTGGGCTCCGTGGTCACCTCGCCCTTGTCCCAATCGTGGTCCGCCTTCTCCACATGCGACGAGTCGTGCTCGCACACACGCTGGTGCTGCTCGCCATCGAGCTCCGTCCAAGCCCCCCACTTGTGGCCGAGCGGGGCGATAACGGTGTCTGCCAGGTCGATCTTCTCCTTGCCGTCTTTGTCCTTGTAGTATTGCCTCTGTCCCTCGGACGTGTCGTAGTACCAGTACTCGATGTTGCCCGGCTCGGTGCAGGTGGCCGCTTTGGCCTCTTGGTGCGTGAGCGTTATTTCCGCAGGCACGGCGTACAGCTTGATGGAGAAGTTGTCGATGGGATACTGTTCGATGTAGGTATTCCCGGGAAGCGTAATTCCTGTTCCGGGCACGACCTCCTCCGTACTCTTTGGCAACGCGGCAGTATACTCGCTCCAGTCGACCCACTTTCCGTCCGAGTACAGGAAGCTCTCTCCCTTGTTCACGACCGTCTTGCCGTACAGGGGAGATGCCACCACCTTCATCTCTTTCAAAAAATCCACGGTCTCCTTCGACATTGCTTGGTTCGCGGAAGCGCTATAGAGGCGCGTGCCGTCGCTATTCAAGGTGGACGCGGTCGAGACGACGGCGATCCTTTTCCCGGCCTTCACTTCGAGGGCCCAATCGAGATCCAGACGGTGGAAGCCGGCATACTCGAAGTTGCGCGAGGTGCGGTAGAGCAAGGTGCCGTCGGTGGGTTCTGTGGCACCGTCCCTTAGCTCGTAGATGGCGAAGGTCACGCGTTGGTTCTCTTCCGACGTGCGCGTGGAGACGGCCTTGATCGAGAGGTCTTGCGACGTCTCGAAGACGTTCGCCGAGCTCGTGACGTCGGCTGTTGCCGGCGTGGTGTAGAAGCCGCCCTGCGCAGCCATGTAGTCGTGCTGCAGGACCTCGAAGTCGCCGGCACCATCCAGCAAATCGGGCGAGAAAGTCATGGTCTCAGGCTGCGAGATGGTCTTGTCGTAGTAGGAGAGGTAGAAGTACCCGGTGGATTTGCCGTTTTCATCCGGCACGCCATAGATGCCGTTGTTGATCACGTTGCCGAGATCGTCTGTTGTCTTGTCGGTCTCAGAACCCCAGCTGTTCTTCACGATCCACGCTCCGTTACCGGGAGGCGTGGATGCTGCGGTGGCATCGTCATCAACAATAGGATTCCCCTCAGCGTCCTTCGTGTACACCGTATGCGTGAAATTGCTCGCCTCATAGCCGTCGTCGTAGCCGACGATGCACACGGCATGGGTGCCGTAAATTGGCTCGAAGGTATACTGGGCCCAAGTATCGCGGTTGATGTAGCGCGAGTCACCCGACTCGCCGGGTGTGGCCTTGTCTGCCTTATACTTTATGGTGACGCCGTGGCCGTTCACCAGCTCCTGCTTCATGGCGGCGATGCTCTGGTCGTTAGGCGTGTTGTCGGCATTCTGGTACTCGGGCAGCACGTTGCCGTCCCTTAGCGTCATAAAGGGAGTAAGCGTGCGGTTGGAGTTGCCGCTGCCATCGGTTGCGGGGATCGTCCAGTCGTCAAGATAGAAATAGGTGGGATTGTCTTCACAGTACTTTTTTGCTTGATCCATATAAGATTTGAGCACCGTATCGTAGTCAGAGCCACCTTCCTCCGCTTCCTTCTCCAGTTGCTCCTTAGCCTCGTTCACGGTCATGCCCATTGAAGATGCAACCATGAGAAGCGTGGTGCCCTCCGGATCGCTTTCAAACGCCTGGGTGCTGAGGCGCGACTCCCCTTGCGCATCCACCCCGCGGTACGGGAACATTGCCTCCGCCTGCGGACCGACGCCCTGCGAGAACAGGGTGGTGATGTACACGGGCAAGCCGCCGGCGTCGAACGCCGCATTGCGGTCGTCGCTCACCGTATACGCGCCCTCGCCCGCCTGCGCGGGGTCGTCGACCTCGGTAACGGGATGCAGCGCAAAGTATGCGAGATGGCGCTCGGAGAGATCGACGTCGTTGGTCTGCTTGTCGTATTTGAAGTCCGTTGCCGAGAGCATCGAGGTCTCGGCTGCGGCGATGCCGGCGAACGCCCAGCATGCCTGCCACGGGGACTGGAGCTTCACGGGCGTCACAAAGCCGTCGCTGCGCAGGTCATACTTGCTTGGCAGAGCCGATTGCGCCAACAGCATGCGCGGTTGCGCATCCGCACCGGCCTCGACCGCCCACTCGGGACCATCGCTTATGGCCACCGCGTCAGCAGTAGGCTCATCTTGCTCGTCGCTGGCGCTCGCAACCCCTGGAGCTGCCGCGAGCGAGAACGCCAACGCGATCGAGGCGACGACCGCAACCGGCTTTTTGTACTTCCAATGTTCCTGCATGAGCATCTCCTATCACCTTTGACCTGAATCACATTGCACATTATATTCTACTTGCCCTCGCATCATAAGAAACCGAATGTCAGACGGCGCTTGTTTTCGACGCGACGCACCGGGAAAAGGGGCCGACATGGCCAAAGCAACGCGACGTCGGTCGCTGGCGTTGCCACGACTGCCCTCGCCGGTGCGGGCGCGGTCCTCGCCGGCAGGCGCAGGAGACGCTGGCCGCGAGTCAGGCGTATCATGAAAAGGCATACTTCGTAAAGAGGGGGAAACAGAATGAAATTGTTGAAAGCATTCACGTTGATGGCCATGGCTGCCGCCCTGGCCCTGGCGCTCGCCGCCTGCGGTGGGAGCGCCGGCGTCTCCGCCAGCTCGTCTGCTGGCAACACGAGCGCAAGCACATCGTCAGCAAGCTCAGCAAGCGCCAGCGGGTCGTCGATGGCGCAAGCGCTTGCGGCCCTCGACGGCGTGAAGAGCGTCGATTCAGTCGACGTCAGCGGGTCACAGATGTACGCTGAGAAATACGTTGTCACATTCGAGCAGCCGCTCGACCACAAGGACCCTTCGGCCGGCACGTTCCCGCAGCGCGTGGAGGTCGGCATTGTCAAGGACGCCAAGGCGAACGTCATGGAAACCGACGGCTACCTGCTGTTCGATCAGATAATCGCCACAGACGACGCGCATGAGCTCTGCTCTATACTCTCCGGCAACTACATCCATGTGGAGCACCGCTTCTTCGGGCAATCCAGGCCCGAAAGCCTGTCGAATGACGACACGGACGGCTGGCAGTACCTGACGTCCGAGAACGCCGCCGCTGACTACCACCAAATTTACACCGAGCTCTCCAA
>CAMPAJ010000107.1 GCA_946631805.1 uncultured Eggerthellaceae bacterium | reverse complement strand
CGCCGACGGTATCAGCGAGAACCGCCTGGCGACCTGGCATGCCTACGATGATGCGTTTGCCGGGCTGGCAAACGCCGAACGCATCGAAACCCCCACGATTCCGCCCGAGTGCACGCACAATGCGCATATGTACTACATCAAGTGCCGCGATTTGGACGAGCGCACGGAATTCATCTCGTACATGAAGGAGCGCGGCGTGTATTGCGTGTTCCACTACGTGCCGCTGCACTCGGCACCTGCCGGCTTGCGCTACGGCCGCTTCCACGGCAAAGACGTGTACACGACGCGCGAAAGCGATCGCCTCGTACGGTTGCCCATGTACTACGGCATGGCCGAAACCGACCGCAACACCGTCATCCAGGCCGTCTTGGAGTATTTCGAAAAATAGAGCAGCCCGACTGCACACCACCGTTGGTGCCGGGTCGAACGAGTGCCGGAACTGTTCCGCAACTCATCCGAGGCGCACGTGTAGGCAACCATACGTCAACCATGGACGCGCATGGAGGCAAAGAGCAATCATGGCAAAGACGCCCGTCCGCATTGTTTGCGGCGGGCGTTTTAGCTTTAGAAGCCTGGAGCCATGGCGTTGCGGCATGCGAACCAATACGAAGCGGTAGGTAACAAAACCAAATACAGGGTGGTTTTGGGTTAGGCGCAATTGAATCCAGATTGTTTTTCTGATAACCTCGTTTGGATGCATCGTGATGGCTGATTAGCATCAATTCAAAACAGATGCCACACGTTCTGAAGGTGGCGGGCTAACAGCTCGCCATCCAAGGGGAGCCGAGCAAAAGCATGTCGCTTCGGGGAGGGTTGCGCTGCAAGCTCGCTCAGGTAGTTCGCGTGGTTTGGAGGCAAAATGACTACAACACTCAACAGGGCGTGCGCCTTTGCTGCCGCATGCGTCGTCGCGGCAATCTTGGCCTTGTGCGTGCCAGGCGCTGCATGGGCCGAGCAGGATGGGCTCACGGCCGGTCTTATCACGCAAGCGGGCAAGGCGAAGACGACTGAGGTTGCCGAGGAACCTGCAGAAGAACCTGCTGCAGTTGCGTTCAAGAAGAACACCGCCAAGCTCAAGGTCGACAAATCCAAGGGCTGGCTCATCGACAACGGCACGTATTTCCTGGTGCTGGGCAACGACTCCACGAAGGTGCTGGGCTCGAAGGCAAAGATCCAAACCAAGACCGGGGCAAAGAACCAGGCCTGGAAGATCAAATTCGACTACAATGCCCAGACCTACGTCATCACCAACGCAAAGACGGGCAAGGCCCTGACCGTCAACAAGAAGGCCAAGAAGAACTCGAAGCTCTACGAAGCCCCAGTCACGAAGGCCAAGCAGCATCTGACCAAGCTCTCGACGATTTCGGCTTTCAACATCCCCATCCCGAGCCAGCGCTGGGTCCTCATGAGCAGCAAGAACGGCTACTATTTTGCCTCGGCTGTCGACAAGACGATGATTGTTGACCTGAGCGGCTCGCGTGCCAAGCTCGTGAAGAAGAGCAAGGCGAAGAAGATGCCCTACATCTGGTTCGTCGGCAAGTCCGGCACGTACAAGAACAACGGTATCGGCGAGGGAACCTACACGCTCAAGTCCCAGTCGGCCAACCAGTTCCTCAACATCAACAAATCCAAAGTGAAGAAGAACGTCAAGGCCAAGGTCAATAAAGCCACGACGCTCTGGGGCGAAATGTTCAAGTTCGAGTACGCCGGCAAGGGCTACTACAAGATCTTCAACTTCAACTCTGGGATGGCGCTCACGGGCAAGGCTGGCAAGGTGTACCAGGCCCCGTATAAGAACAAGTCGAAGAACTACCAGCTGTGGAAGCCGGTTATCGTCGGTTCCAACGGCGCTATCCAGCTCCTGAACAAGAAGACGGGCAAGGCACTCACGGTTGCGGGCACGGGCCTTACGCTCAAGAAGGCAGATGCCCAGAACGCTAAGCAGCGCTGGCTCATCAACCCCACGTCCACAGGACTTACGACGGTGGGCGAGGAAGCCCTGCACCGTGCCAACAAGTATGCCAGCAAGACGAAGCATGCCATCGTGCTCGATATGACGGCGCACGAATACTTCCTGTTCCGCAAGGCAAAGGCCTCGCAATCGGGTGCACCGTGGGTCCTCGAAGACACCTCGCGCTGCTCCACCGGTCGTAGGAACTACGCCGGCAAGCCCATCACGTGGGCGGGCGTAAACGAGACCGGCAGCTATCCGGGCCATGTGGACAGCGTGCCTGCCAAGTATTGCATCTGGGCGGGTCATGGCTCTTGGATTCATTCAATCGTGACGTTTGGACCGCAGGGCGATAACCAGATGGGTTGGTACATCTCGGCTGGTTGCATTCGTTTGCCCTACGACAAGGCCAAGTATGTGTTCGATTTGAAGGAACGCGGAACGCGACTCATCCGTTACTACAAGTAATGGTCGCGATTGCGTAGCCAAGTTGAGCGAGGGTCCTGGCGGGCCCTCGCTTTTTGCGTGGAAGCACGCCCTCAATTGGCAAAACGGGCTATTTAGCGTGCCCTGCATATTAGAATGGATGGCAACAAGTTTGGGAGCAGATGTAGGAGGCTTCGCACATATGAAGAAACTCATGGTCCTCGGCGCCGGTTACGACCAAGTGCCCTTGATCGAGCGGGCGAAACAGATGGGCCTGTACGTCGTAACGGTATCGCCGGGAGATTATCCCGGCATGAAGCTCGCCGACAAGGTCATCGACTGCGATATTCGCGACGAGCAGGGTGTATACGAGGCTGCCAAGGCCGAAGGCGTCGATGGCATCATCTCCGACAAGACCGACATGCCGCTTCTGGCCATGGCGAATGCCACCGAAAAGCTCGGCCTGCCGGGCAACAAGTACGATTGCGTGAAGCTGTTCGTCGACAAGTACCTCATGCGCGAGAAATGCGAGGAGCTCGGCATTCACACGATCGAGTACTGCCGTGCCAAGTCGGCGGACGACGCGCGCGCCTTTCTGGAGAAGGTGGGCGCGCCCGTTATCGTCAAGCCGGTCGACAGCTGCGCGAGCAAGGGCGTGACCAAGGTCGAGTCGGCGGACGAGATCGATGCGGCATTCGCCGAGGCGGCCGAGTATTCCATGGGCGCCGACGCCATCGTCGAGCAGTTCATCGAGGGAACCGAGCTCGAAGTGGATTCCATCGTGCTCGGCGGCAAGGTCAAGCTGCTCATGTACGCTGATCTGGAATCCTTCAAGCTCGACAACGTATTCGCGTCGACGACGCGGTTGTACCCGTCCGTCCAGGATGACGACGTCGTGCGCCGTCTCCTCGAACTCGACCGTCGCATCGTCGAGGGGTTCGGGCTCACCCAGGGGCTTACGCACAACGAGTACATCATGGGCAAGGATGGCACGATCCATCTGCTCGAGGTTGCGGCCCGCGGAGGCGGCACGTACATCTCGACCAACATCGCTCGCCTGCAAACGGGAATCGATACGTCGGATTTCCTCGTGAACGCGGCCTTGGGTACCATCGACGAGATACCCGAGTTCCAAACGTGCCAATGCCATTGCGGCTACGTCGCGTTCTACATCCCGCATGGCAAGGTCATCTCGATAGAGGGCGTTGCCGACGTCGAAGCGCTGCCGTACGTCGACAAGACGACTATGGGAACGATTCATGTGGGCATGGAGGCCACGACGCCCACCGACAAGCGCCTGCGCCATGCCGTCATCTTGAGCGCGCAAAGCCGCGAGCAGCTCATGGAGCGAATCGAGACCGTGCGCGGCATGCTCAAGATCAAGGTCGAGACGCCCGAGGGAGTAAAGGGACTCATCTGGAAATAACGCCGACGTTGCAGATTGGGCTGCGGAAATGGCGCATGATAGGATTATGAAACTACAATCGCAGGATACAGAGGTGCAAATTATGCCATCGTCGGACAAGCCGTTGATTTCGGTTGTCATACCGTGCTACTACTCCGAGAAGATGATTCGCAAGGTGGTCACGCTGACCCGTGAAGAGCTGGTCTCGAACGGGTACCCGTATGAGTTCATTTTGGTCAACGACGGATCGACGGATGGCACGTTCGACGAGATCCGAAAGCTTTCCGAGGAAGACCATCAGGTCGTCGGCATCGACTGCTCGAAGAACCTCGGCCAGCACAGCGCGACGATGGCAGGCTTGCATCACGTGCATGGCGACCTCGTGATGCTCATGGACGACGACATGCAGACGCATCCCTCGCAGTGCATGAAGCTCATAAACGCAATCGAGGAAACGGGGGACGACGTCGTTTTCGGCCAATGGGCGAAGATGCGCGAGTCCTGGTGGCGCTTGCTCGGCTCCAAGTTCACGACCTGGAGCATGCAGGTGATGACAAAGCGCCCCAAGGAGGTCGAAGCATGCAACTTCCTGGTCATGCGCCGCGCCATTAGCGACGAGCTCATGCGCTACACGGGCCCGTACATCTATATTCAGGGGCTCTTGTTCAGGGCGACGTCCAAGATGTCGAACGTCAGCATCAAGCACTTCGAGCGCGAGAGCGGCACGAGCGGTTACACGCTGAAAACGCTCATCAAGCTGTGGTCGACCATCTTGAACTTCTCGATGATGCCCCTGCGCGCCGCCTCGATCGTGGGGACGGTGCTGGGCCTCGTGGGCCTTGTGTCGGGTATCGTGGTCGTCGTCAGCAAGCTCGTGTATCCTGATTTCGCGCTCGGCTGGCCATCGCTCATGGCCGTCGTGCTGTTCTGCTCGGGTATTATCCTGCTTTCGCTCGGCATTATCGGCGAATACTTGGGCAGGGTGTTCATGACGCTCAACAATTCCCCGCAGTACGTCATACGCACGTTGCTGGACGAGAGGGAATAGCCGTGAGGCGCCCTGTGACCCTGCCTTGCGCGGCCGACGCGGCTGGTATTTCCCGGCTGCTGAACGTGCGGTAAGCGAGCCGTTCGTGTCCGAGCCTACGCAACAACAAGATACGGCGCAGGCCGACCGCATCATGCGGGCGGCGTACCGTTGGAATACGGTCGCAGGCATACTGTTTGCCCTGCAATCGACCATTATGCTCATCGCGCTCACCCGCGTGTGCGATGTGTACGTGGCTGGCGTGTTCACGATTGCGTTCGCCAATGCCAACTTGTTCATGCAGATAAGCAACTACGGCATGCGCAAGTTTCAGGCTTCGGATCGCGTGGGGGAGTTCTCGTTCAGGTCGTATCGCGCTTCGCGTGTTGCTACGTGTGTGGCGATGATGATAGCTTCGCTTGCTTACGTCGCCTATTCTTCCATAACGTTGGGCTACGCACACGACAAGACGCTCGTCATGATCGTCATGTGCGCCTTCAAGGCCATCGATTCGTTCGAGGACGTGTTCACGGGAGGATACCAGGTCCAAGATAGGCTCGATATCGGCGCGCGCATGGTCACGCTTCGCCTTGTGGCGGTGTCGGTCGTGTTCATGGTCGCTGTCGTGCTCACGCAAAATTTGCTCGTGTCCATCACGGCGACGACGCTCACCTCGGGTGGCGTCTTGGGCGTGCAGATCGCCTACGTGCGCAAGAAGTACAACCTGCCCGATCGCGTGCGCCCGTGGACGAAGGCCGATGTCGTGCGGCTGCTCAAGGTGTGCCTGCCCTTGTGCATCGCCGATTTCCTCTTGTTTTACGTATGGAACGCCTCGCGTTATGCCATCGACTTCTTAATGGACGATGCCGCCCAGGCGTACTACGGCTACATCGCCATGCCGGTATTCGTGGTCAACTTGCTGGCGAGCTTCGTGTACACGCCCATGATCACGTCGCTCACAGACCAGTGGCTTGCGGGCGAGGTTAGGGTGTTCGGCAGCCGATTCGTGAAGCTTTCGGGGCTCATCGGCGCCATAACGCTCGCATGCGTTGCGGGCGCATGGCTGCTCGGCGTGCCCGTGCTCAACATCCTGTACAATGCGGAGCTCGCACCGTATTTGGTCGAGCTTCTGGTACTCGTGGCCGGTGGCGGGTTCTTGGCGCTGACGACGTTGCTCACGGTCGGCATCACGATTATCAGGATTCAACGCATCCTGGTGCCGCTCTACGCGGCGCTCGCCGTCCTGGCCTTCGTCGTGTCGTTCGTTGCCGTCGGGAACTGGGGGCTTACGGGCGCAGCGTGGGCGTACTTCCTGGTTATGGCCGCGGCTTCGGC
>CAMPAJ010000106.1 GCA_946631805.1 uncultured Eggerthellaceae bacterium | reverse complement strand
GGCTCTCCAGCGTGTTTGAAATGATAGTGGGCAATACCATGACAACCAGCGTAAGACCACCTGCGAGAATTCCCGCCTTGAGGCCCATCAGCTGGATGAAGAAGAGCATGCCAACGAGGCCGAAGATGATGGAGGGAATGCCCGTGAGCGTCTCCACGGCAAAGCCAATCAACCGAACGAGTTTGCCGTTGCGGGCGTATTCGCTCAGGTAAACCGCGGCGCCTACGCCCAAGGGAATGACGATAACCATAGCCACCAACACGATGTAGAGGGTGTTGAGGATATTGGGAAGGATGCCGATGGTATCTTGCACGAAGCTGCTTTGAGTAGTGAGCAACTCTGCGGTGATGCCGGGCACGCCTCGGTAAAGGATATAGCCAATCACGGCCGCCAGCAGCAGGCAAACGATTACGCCACTGGCAAGAACCAGGCCCTTGAGCAGCGCGGATTTGATCCTGCGGCGTGCGCTGATCTTCGCTTCCATCTACTTCACCTCCCTGCGGGCGATGAGGTTGAGCACGATGTTCGCCAACACGATGAAAACGAAGAGAACGAGGCCGATGGAAAACAACGCCTCGCGATGAAGGCTGCCGTAAGGTGCGTAGGACATCTCGCTGACGATGGCCGTGGTCAGGAAGCGCACGGAGCCGAACAGCTGGGGCATGTTGGCGACATTTCCGGCAACCATGATGATTGCCATCGCTTCGCCCAAAGCGCGACCCGCGCCCTGGACTGCAGCCGCTGCGATGCCGCTGCGCGCAGTGCGGACGGAGATCTTGAAGTAGGTTTCGGTCTCGGTTGCACCCAACGCCAAACTGCCTTCCTCGTATTCACGTGGAACCGCATCGAGAGCAGCAGATGAGACGTTGACGGTATAAGGGAGGACCATAACCGTGAGTACGACAATGGCCGCCAAGAGCGTTGCTCCGGATGAGAGGTTGAATGAGGCCTGGATTGCGGGAACCAGCACGATCATGCCCACGAGGCCATACACGACGGAGGGAATTCCCGCCAGCATCTCAACCGCAGAGCGGATGATGCGACTTGCGGTCTTGCCGGCAAACTTGGAGAGGTAAAGCGCGGTGAGCAGCCCCAGGGGCAGGCCCATCACCATTGCGCCGATAGTGCCGTACACGCTGGTGAGAATAAAGGGAAAGATCCCAAACTGCTCTTTTCCAGGGTCCCAGAGCTGACCTAGCAGGAAGTTGCCAAGGCCGACTTTGGCAATCGCCGGCACACCAGAGACGATGAGGTAGGCGGTGATCCCAAAGACGAAGGCAACCGAGAGGAGGCCACAGGTAAGGAAGGCCCCGTGGAACACCCTTTCCATCGGCTTGTTCTTTGTGTTCATATATCAGTCCTTTTGCTTGATGTGAAGAAAGGGCGAAGCCCTTGCGGGCTCCGCCCATGAGGAGGGGAGGGGTCTTTAAGCGATGGGGACCGCACCGGCACCGCGGATCAGGTCTGCTGCGGTCTTGCTGGTAGCGAAGTCAACGAATGCCTGAGCCTGCGCGGAGAGCTCGCTGCCTTCCTTCACGATCAGGTTGAAGGGGCGCTGGATTGCATAACTGCCGTCGAGGATGGTTTTCTCCGAACATACGACACCGCCGACGGTAACGGCCTTGACGCCCTTTTGATCCTCGAGGGCGGAAAGGGATGCGTAGCCGATGGCATTCTTGGAGCTAGCAACTGCGGTCAGTACCGCACCGGTGGAGGTGAGCTCCTGGCTCAGAACGCATTTGTCCTTGGTTTTGGTAACGGACTCGAAACCGTCGCGGGTGCCAGAGCCGCTCTCACGGCCGATGCAGGCGATTTCCAAATCAGCGCCGCCGACTTGGGACCAGTTGGTGATCTTGCCGGTAAAGATGTCCGCAATCTGCTCGACGGTCAGGTCTTCGACTCCGCAGTCGGCATTGACGACAACCGCGATGCCATCGAGCGCAACGGTGACCTCAGTCAGGCCGGTCTCCCCGTCCTTCAGCGCTCGGGATGCGAGCCCGATATCGGCGCTGCCGTTGGAAGCGCACTCGATGCCCGTGCCAGAGCCAGTTGCGTCGTACGTAATGGTGACGCCGGGGTTCTCGGACATGAATGCCTCGGAAAGCGAGCCGACGACCTTTTCCATGGAAGTGGAGCCATTGGTGGAGATGGTGCCGGAAAGGTCTCCGCCGTTGGAGGAGCCAGCAGAACCGCCGCAGCCGGTGAGTGCCAATGCGCCAGCGAGCGTGAAAGCGGCGCCTGCAGACACGAATGTACGTCGAGTGATTTTCTTCATTTCAATCCTTTCAATTGGTTTTTGCTACCCTGTTGGGCTGGTTTCCAATTGAACGGCTTGCATGAAAAGCCCTGGTTATGCATGAGTCAGGGTTTTGTCAGAGACGACGGATAAATGTCAAGTCCTCGTCAAGCTAGATTAATGATGGCTTTCGCCCCATTGAGCACGAATGCCAGGTCGAGCGCGTCTTTTACAGCGAGGTTCCCGCTCTACTGTCACAGGATAAGTTTTCGCGCGCTTATAGTTTGCCGTCTCGTGCTTTCCAGTGTCTTAACGTGCACATGCGTGGCGTTTTGATATTGGGGAGTATTTTCGCGAAGCAGCTCAAAGGGTGTACTCACCTGTACTCGCCACTGAGTACAGTTGCAGTCGATTTTGAGCACTCGGCTGTGTTATCGGCCCCAGCTGGCGGGATCGATGGCTGTGCCGTGTTTCGGGCGGAAGAAGTATAGACAGACCACGACAGTGTCACGCCCCCGTAGACTTTTAAAGACAGCAAAGGGGGCTACATGACACCCGCAGACATACATGACATCTTCCCCGACCACTTCGATGTTTTCATCGACAGCGGCGCCGTAGTCCTGACCCTTGGGCACCCATGGGAACTGGAACAGCTTGATGTCGGCGGCAACTTCGACATCGTATGGCAGGCACTGGCACTTGACCACGACCGTCCCCGTAACATTGTGAAGGCGGGCGAACAACTCCAAGACGTTCTGCATATATGGAAGACCACGGCAGTGCCAGAAAAAATGGCCGGCGCCGTGCCCGACGTTCCGTATCTATTCACCAGGGCTTCAAAGGCGTACGACACCGAGATCATCTCGGTCGTGTTAGACCATGCCGATGTGTTCGAAGCCATGAAGGCGTGGTGCGTGGACAAGGGACTGGACAGCATGATCGACTCATACTTCGCCGGCGTGCCCATCGACGACCTCGTAGGACGATAAAACACCAGCCCAGATGCCGAGTATCCCCAAAAACGGCCCGGGAATGTCAGCTGGGTGCACTTCTGGGGATATTTTGCCCAAAGCGTGGCTTTCGGTATACGACATCCAGGACGGGGATATTGTTTAGAACCTGCCGATTTTTTAGGGCTACGGTTAGGGCTACACTTTCCGAGATTTTCCCAGGGGTTTTTCACCCCAATGCCAAAAAACTGCAGGTCAATGACCTTGTAAGCTCGTAAAAAACCGCAGAGGGGCTGTCAGCTGTTATTCCCACTCAATAGTCACTGCCAATTCTGCCATTTCGGGCTTTAGCTGTCATAACCCCTGCATTTCTCAAGGATTCGCTCCAGCCAAGTGGCGTAACCGTCACGCAGCACTTTTGGTCTCAGCACCTCTGCACCGTCGCCGAGCATGGCAAGCCAGCCATATAAGACAGGGCTCTTTCGAACAGAGACAGTTATAATCGCGGCGGTCCCATCATCGGAAGGCACAGCATCCACATCGCGGCCGAAACGGTCTACGACTACGTTCATCAGGTCGGCATCCACCTTGATCGTCGCGACAACTCGCTCGCCGTCGTACATGCCGAAGGCCGTCCTCGCAGCCTCATCCGGATCGTAACACGCAATCATCTCGTTGCGATCCACATGCTCGCCCGTGACCACAATCTGTCCCATGCGGTCCACGCGGTAGTTGCGGATCTCCGTATCCGATGCGCTGTAGGCAACCAGGTAGTAGTTGCCGTCGGAGTAGGTCAGGTTCATCGGCGTCACCACGTGCGCTGCGCCTTCCTTGCGGGCAACGCGCTCCTTGCCGGCGCCGTACTTGTAGTAGCGGAACGACACCTTGCTCCTGCGGGCGATCGCGTCCTGCAGCTGGTCGACGGCCACGAAGTCCGACCGGTCCTGCCTCTTGGGGCGGCCGTGCACGTGCACCTGCTTGTTGAGCGCCTTCCTCTCCTCGGCCGACGCCAACTGCCGCACCGACTTCACGAGCGCCTTGGACGCCCCGTCGGAGAGGAACCTGCTCGACTGCACCGCGTCGACGAGCAGCGTGAGCTGCGAGAGCTCGAAGTCCCGCTCGGCGAGCGCGTACTGCACCGGCTGGCGCTTTAGCTGCCGGATGTCCATGCCGAACTCGCGAAGCGTCTCGATGTCGCGGTAGAGCCCCTTGCGCTCGGCGTCAATCCCCTTGGCGGCGAGCCGCTCGATGAGCTGGGGCATGGTTAGCCCGTGCTCTGGATCGGTCTCCTTCCTCAGAATGTCCATGAGGTGCAACACCTTGAGTTTCTGCGCACTGCTCGACGCCATGGCAGCCCCTTCCGCCATTGGTTCCAGTTGTACCGATTGTAACCCACCTGGGCACTACATGAGCAGCATGATGCCCTTCTCCGTCGACCTCCCCTCTGCCTGCCCACGCGACCCGAACCGCGAATCCTCGCCGAGAACCCCGTGGTGCACAAGGCGCGGAAAACTTTCCGATTTATCCCCATCACCGTAATCGGAAACTCGGGCCCTCCGGGTTTCCGCTTGCCTCCTTGCGCTCCCCGAGAACCTCGGCGCCTTCCGCGTCAACGGGCCCGCAAAGGGCGGGCCGAAACATAAGGAGGTCAGCATCATGGGAAACAGGGCAGTCATCACCACGCCGGAGCGCAAGGTCGGGCTCTACATCCACTGGAACGGTGGAAGGGACACCGTGGAGCCGCTTCTGCGCTACTGCGAGCTCAAGGGATACCGCGATCCATCCAAGGACGACTACGGCTGGGCCCGCATGTGCCAGGTCCTCGGCAACTTCTTCGGCGGCACCAACTGCGTCGGCATCGGGCCGTACACCACCGACGAGCGCATGGACCCCGGTGACAACGGCATCTACGTCATCGACGGCTGGAAGATCGTCGACCGCATCGGCCTCTACGACGGATTCGTCGAGCAGCAGGAGTACGACTTCGACGAGATGGTCCGCGGGTTCGACGCTGCGATGCCCGAGTGCGAGCGCCTTGGTGAGTTCCTGGACTCGGTCGAGGTGCCCGTCGGCGAGCTTCAGATCGGCGACGAGGTGTACATGTTCTCGCACTACGACGACTGGAAGGCCTACCCGGTCGTGGGCTTCGGCCAGCCGGAGTTCAACCGCATCTCGGTGTGGGTCGACCTGCCGGACGGCAGGAAGAACGTGACCTACCCCGACCTTCCGTACGTCGCGTGGATGGACCACGATGGCGACTTCAGCTGGAACTCCAACAACTACGTCCACGGCCCCATGGCCCGCATCAAGCCGCGCAAGTAAAACCTGGACGAAAGGCGCGGGTTCGGCTCTCCGGGCCCGCGCCGGAAAGGAAGCCGACATGGCCAGCAAGATGATCACTCCCGCCGAATGGGACCGCATCAAGGGCGAGTACGCCTTCGTCCGCAACGTCTCCGACTTCGAGATGCCCACCGAGTGCCGCGCACACGACGACTGGCAGCGCGTCTCCAAGCAGGGCTGCGATTCCAAGTACGGCACCATCATGGTCTCGCACTCGATGCGCGCCTGGCGCGTCCCGACTTTCGACGAATTCTACGGCGGGGCCGTTATCGACTAGAAAGGATGCCCGCGACGGCGGCTCAAGCGAGCTCGACCCATCACCCCGAAAACGCCCATTTTCGGGGTGATGTGAGTACCATTCCCCCCGAATTCCCCCATCGGGACATCCGATTGATGCGATAGGTGCAGCCCCAACAAACGTATTTTCCCTGTTAATCGCCATGTTTTGCGTAACTGTGACGCCGTGTTGCTCTTCGGGTTGTATACCCGAAGACCGTCATTTTCGAGTCAATAGGCCTGGTTTCACTCCTGCTTTTCCTTGACATGTAGCTTCTTGAATTTCGTGTCCGAGAAGCCTCTCGGCTTCGTATACGAACCCTCTGGCGAGGAGTTCTCTTATGCGCGTCGACGAGACGGGG
>CAMPAJ010000105.1 GCA_946631805.1 uncultured Eggerthellaceae bacterium | reverse complement strand
CCCGCCGAAACCGTGATGCCGACCGTGGTTCCCTTCTCTACATTGTGGCCGGCGTTGACCGATTGGCCGATGACCGTGCCTTTGGATTTGCTGCTGTACTCGGTCGAAGAGCTTACCTGCAGGCCCGCCTTCTCGAGGGTCGCCTTTGCGGCGGTTTCGGTCAAGCCGATGACGTCGGGCACTTGCACAGTGCCAGGAGCTGCGGCAACGGTGATCGTGACTTTACTGTTCTTGGCGACCGACGTACCTGCCTCGATGGATTGCGAAACGACGGTGCCGGATGCTACCTCGGTCGTTTCCTTGGGAGTGCCGATGACCGGAACGAGCCCGGCATCCTTCAGGGCTTTCTCGGCGTTGGCTTGGGACTTGCCCTTCACGTCGGGAACCTCGACGGATGCGCCATCTTCGCCAGTCGAGATGACGAGGTTCACCTTCGACCCGGCTTTTGCTTTGGACCCGGCCGTCGGGTCTTGCTTGGCCACGTTGCCCTTCTTGATGATGTCGGACGCCGTTTCGGTTTCCTTACCGACGACGAAACCGGCTTTTTCCAGGGCTTTTTCGGCCTCGGCCTTCTTGAAGCCCACAACGTCGGGCACTTCGATTTCTGCCGCACTCGACGAAGCGGCGGCCGACGAGCTCGCCGCGCTGCTGGAGGGCTGCTCAGGGGCGCACGAAACCAGGAAGAGCGCGGCTGCTATTGCCAGGGCGAGCACCAAGATGGCGGATAAGCCTTTTGAACGCGGTAGTCGTGACGTCATGATGTCCCCTTTCGCCGTTCGGCAGCAGGTATGTGCTGCAGTTTCTTTACTAGTTATACGCTGTTTCCCAGGAGGGTGTCTGGGGTGGTGCTTATTGGATTATGCCACGATTCTAGGCTAAACCATCGCAACCATCGCCGATGTCGTATCGAAAGAGCCGCTCATGACCCCAGCAGCTCTCTTGAACAGGGCTGGTGGGGATTGAATAGTAGCAGGGATAATGGTTGCAATCGTGGTAAAGTTGAAGCGATGCGCGAGCGGTGCGCTTTCGCGCGGATTGCATGAACAAGAAACGCTGCAGAAGCCTGGTGCAGGAAAAGGCTTGGCCTCGATGGAAGGGTTGTTGTAAGCATGAGCGCAGATGAGGGCAAAGCCGAATCCAAGCGCAAACCCAAGGTTCGGGTGCTGCGCTGGCGGGGCGTTCTGAATACTGAGAGGCGCATAGTGCGCACGATGGTCGCGATCGTGCTGGTCTCGTTCTGCGTTGCCCTGACGTTTACATCGCTCGGTTTTACGGAAACGGTAATTCCCGGCTCCGACCAGGTATCCTATGCCGTTGTTATCCTGCAGCCCGTAGCGTTGTCGGCACTTTTGCTCGGTCCTGGCTGGGGCGCGCTTGTGGGCTTGGTTGCGGGCACCGCGTTGTACGTGCATTCGATCGTGATGCCCCTGAGCTACTACGAGATAGCTTTCATTTCGCCCGTAACGTCGATAGTCATGCTCACGGTGTTGGGGTTCGTGCTCGGCCTGCTGTTCGCGATTGCGCTTCGCAACGACCCCCCTCCGCTGCGCCGGTTCATCTACATCGTTCTCGTGTGCCTTTTCGCCTCGGGGCTGTACAGTGCTGGATTTAGCATCAACGTCGTCATTTCGCTCGTCGGCGAAGTACTAAGCGAGGCGATGGCGAATAATCTTTCGGATGCCGAAGTGGAAGCCAGGACGACCGAGGCATTGGTGGGCATCGTCCGCTTGGGCGAAATGGGAACGCAGATGTGGCTTGATGCCATAGTGATGACGGTCCTCTGCTTCGTCGGTGACTTCGCAGCGCGCAAGGGCCTGAAATCCGAAGGCAAAATCGGCTTGCGGTCGCAGTTTGCCACATGGCTTGCCGTCGTCGTGCTGTTGGCGTTCATGGTAACGGAAGCGGGAAGCTTCATAGCTGTTTCCCTCGGCGAGATCTCGCGAGCAGGCAATCTGCTGCGAGGGGAAGTCGACTACGTGGTCACGCAGCTCCAGGAGTCGGACCGCCATACCGCGTCGTTGATCAAGTTCTTGGAATCCCGAGGTATAGACCTGGGCGAGCTGAGCAACGACGAGCTGGACAGGCTGGGCGAGACCGTTACGGTCGAAAAGCTGCTTGACGGGTACATTCCCGCAGAAGATGGGATAATTCTGGTCGTTAGCGGAAACGGCGAAGCAGATAGCGCCATTATCCTGAGCGATGACGAGCGCTTTGTCGTATCGCAGCCTCTGGGCGAGTTCCTGCACGAGGACACTATCCAAGCCCTCGTAAAAAGCATCGAGAACGATAGCGTCGAGCGGACCGTATACGACGAAACCGATGGCTCGATGCTCGACTTGGAAAGCATCAAGTCGCACGTTGTTAAGTCGACCATCGCCTATGCCTATGCAAAACAGATGGACGAATACACCGTCATATCGATTAGGCCGGCGGACCTTGTGTTTGCCGACCGCATAAGCGTGATGTTGTGGACGACGCTTTCGGTGTTCGTGCTGCTGCTGGCCGTTTTCATCTTGATGCATCACCTGCTCAGCCGTTTGGTGGTGCGCCGCATCGAGGACACGAACGGCGTGCTCGCCCGCATAGGGCAAGGCGACTTGGAGGCGCGGGTCGACGTGCGCGACACTCCGGAGTTCGCCTCGCTTTCGGACGGCATAAACGAGACCGTCGGCGCGCTGAAAGGCTGGATTGCCGAGGCCGAGACGCGCATGGATGCCGAGCTGGCCACTGCCAAGGCGATACAAATCGCCGCGCTGCCGCGGACGTTCCCCCCGTATCCGGACAACCTGCATTTCGACATATACGCGACGATGCACCCTGCGCGCGAGGTTGGCGGCGATTTTTACGATTTCTTCCTCATCGGCGACGACTCTGATGCGGATTCGGGCAAGCTCGGGTTCGTGATCGCCGACGTATCGGGCAAGGGCGTTCCCGCGGCGTTGTTCATGATGAAGGCGAAAACGCAGATTCGCGACTACCTGATGAGCGGCATGGATGTGGGCGAAGCGGTGGAAAACGCCAATCACCAGCTTTGCGACGGCAACGACGCGAGCATGTTCGTGACGGCTTGGATCGGCGTGCTCGATTACGCCACGGGCTATGTCCAGTTCGTGAATGCGGGCCATAATCCGCCCTTGCTGTGGCAGCGCGATTCCTGGCGTTGGGTTTCGGAAAAATCCGGTTTGCCCCTGGGGCTCTTCGACGGCATGCCCTACGCGGCGCATTCGATCCAGTGCAACATCGGCGACGAGTTCCTGCTGTATACGGATGGCGTGACGGAGGCGCTCAACGTCGAGGGGGACTTGTTCGGCGAAGACAAGCTCGAACAGGTTGCCGTCAGGAACTACACGCTGCATCCGCACGATCTTGTGGAGGCGGTGCATCGCGAGGTGACCGAGTACGCCATGGGGGCCGTGCAGTCCGATGACATCACGATTCTTTCGCTAGAGGTCGGCGTTCCGCCCGAGATTGCTGCGCTGCTCACGATTCCCGCCCGCGTCGAGGAGCTTCCGCGCATTACCGAGTTCATTCACAACGAGCTGGATCGCCGTTTGTGTCCGTTGCGCGCGCAGAACCAGATCGACGTGGCCATCGAGGAGCTGTTCGTCAACGTGGCGCGGTATGCGTATCCCGACGCGACGCCCGAGGCGCCTGGCGTGGCGCGCATAAGCTATGCGTACACCGCGGATCCGCCCTGCATAACCGTCGAAATCATCGACGCCGGCATCCCGTTCGATCCGTTGGCCAAGCCCGACGCGGTCACGCCCGACGATATCATGGACGTGCCCATTGGCGGCCTGGGAATTCTCATGGCCAAGAAGAGCGTCGACGAGATGTATTACCGGCGCGAAGACGATACCAATATCGTTACGCTTGTGAAGAGGTGGTAGGTTAAGGCTGCTGGCGCGGTGCTCGATGCGCGTTGATGGCCGCTACTTTCGTGAAGGGGCGGTAGGGGCTTCGACCTTGCGCTCGGTTTCGTCCGAGAGTAGGTTGGCATTGCCCAATACGTAGATCTTTGCGGGCTGAAGTTCGCCGTTGCGCCAGCGGATCTTGGACCATTGGGGGATGAGCGTAAAGCCGAAGCGGCCGGCGGAGCCGTCGTCGCGCTCGACGGGTAGCGAGCGCGCGAACGCCGCATCGCCTACGAGTCGCCAACGATCGTCTGCCGCGCCCCATCCTTCGAACAGGGACAATATGCGTGCGGCGGGACCGTCGGCGAACGACGCGCGTACGGCTTTGGGCGTTTGAATCTCGAATTGGACGTCGATGGCGAACATGTCGCCCAGCCGCCCGTCGGGGTATACGTCGAATTGGAAATCAATCGTTCCAGGTGCCGTGGCCGCGACCTGCGAAATGCGCTCGAGCATGAGGCCGTCGTAGGCCGAGAAGCCAATCGCGTCGAGCGCCTCCTTCACATGCGATGCGTCTTGAGCGCATGCCGCCTGCTCGGGCGAGCTCATGTAGCCGCACACGCGCAGGGGGGAATCGGGCCTGCCGCGGAATACCCCGAAAAACGACAGCGGCCAGCCCTCGGGCATGCGGGCGTTGAGGCCCAGGTACAGGTCGGCCCGTTCGGGTTCCCCAATGAGCTCGCAAAACGGGCGGACAAGCTCGGTGTGCTTGCGCGGTTGGAAATGCACGGCCGCGGCCGGCAGCTCAGAGTTCTTGGTGTCGAGCTCGAAGCCGAACGAAACATCCGGGTGTTCCCTGCGAACGTCGGCGTACCAGTCGAACAAGGGCTCCGTCCCCGCCGCCGCGTCGCTTTGGATGCTCGTGTTCTTTTCGACGGCGTCGTAGAGCATAGTGACGTCGAGGAACGGGTCGCCGGCAAGCGGTAACTCCAGGTAGATGTCGGGAAACGCGGTCACATCGAAAAACGGGCGAAGCATCGTTCGGGCGCGCTCGACGCTTTCGCCGAGCAGAACGGGCCCGCGTCCGTCCGCGGCGAGCTGAAGGCAGAGCACTTCGAAGGAGTCGGTATGGGAGGGGATGTGCATGGCGGGTTCCTTTCCGAATGTGTATTTGGGGTCTGACCCCAAATACACATTTTGCGCGAAATCAGGCGGCGGTCGATGGTGGTCGGTGATGACGATTGGCCAGATGAGCGTGCGGTTTAATAGCCTATCAAGGGCGATTTCTTCAAGGTTAGGAGGAATTCGAACGGCTCGACCTCGGCGGCTTCCGTGCGATCTTGGATTTGCTCGAGCGCTTTCGTGATTTCGACGGACAACTCGTCGATGTGGGCTGCCTGCTCGTCGCTTATGTATTCAGTGAGGCGCCCGCCCGCGAAACCCGATTTGGTCACGCCCAGGATCTTGGCGGCAAGCGCGGACTCGTAGCGGCCCATTGCGCAGAGCAGGCCCGTGACGTCGGCGGTTATCTCGTCCCAGACGGGCAGCACGTCTTGGGGCATCATGCGGCGGCACACGACGTGCGCGCATTCGTGATGCAGCCTGATCTCGCGCGAAACCCGGACCCATTCGTCTTCGTCATACGGCGTTTCGTTTGCAGAAATGTTGCTGTAGGGCCCCTCGGATATCACGATGAGCTCGGAGCGGAACGCGCCGGGCGTCTTGGCTAGGCGGGCGAATTCCGATGGCCAGTCGGTTCCGCCGCTCGCGAGGTAGTCTTCGTGGGCTTTCGCAACTTTGCCCCAATCGGCAAGGCCCCTGTACGTGATAGCGCCTACGGTGCGGTCGATGCCCACGGGCTGGGATTTGTGGCTGATTATCTGAAGGAGCGTTTCGAAATCGGCGCGGTTTTTCAGGAAGGCCACCTCGACGGGGCCGGCGGGGGTGTCGACTTCGCGCAGCTCGTCTTCGGGGCTCGATGCGAAATGGTCGAGGTTTGCGCCCGGCATGACGGCGCCGGTCCTGCTCGCCCGGCTGTGCAGTTCTTGGGCGCCTTCCGCAGGAGCTACGTAGAGTTGCGGGAAGCGCTTCGCCAGCGCTTCGATGACGTCGCGTGCGCGGAACAGGGTGCCGTTCGGGGTGCTTTCCATCGTCGCTCGCTTTCGCTTAGGGTTTGTTCTCGGGGTTATTGTAGACGTGTTTATGCGCGGATAGGGACATTTATCCGTCCCACCGCCCCTGGAGCTCGAGGTGGTGGGCCTTTCGCTTGGCTTCGGCTAACAAAAGTGGATGATGGGAGCAGAGGGGGTTCCTGACTGCGCTTCGCGCATTCAGGAAA
>CAMPAJ010000104.1 GCA_946631805.1 uncultured Eggerthellaceae bacterium | reverse complement strand
TGCGGTAATACTGCGGCGCATCGGTCGGCTTGAAATGCATCGGGCTCGTCTTCTGGCAATGGTACGCCCAGGTGAGCACTTCCTCGTACTCGTCGGGCGTGAGCTCCACGTCCACCAGGTCCTCGCCCCGGCCCGTCGGCACGAGCAAGAACGGATGGAAAGCCGCAGCGTCCTCGTTCAGGGCAAGGTCGTGCATCTGGTCGACCAGGTGGTTGTTCATCTTGGTGATGGTCGTGTTGACCTGCACGCCCACACCATGCTTTCGCAGGTTGCGCATGCCGGCGATAGTCTCTTCGAAAGCCCCCTGCTTGCCGCGGAAGGCGTCCTGGCCCGCCGCATCGGGGAAATCGAGCGACACCGACACACGCGGAATGCCATGCTCGGCAATTTTGCGCGCGCATTCGTCGTCGATGAGCGTGCCGTTGGTGCCGATGACCGGATGAAGGCCCTTTTCGTGAGCGTAATCGATGATGTCCCAAATATCGTCGCGCATGAGCGGCTCGCCGCCGGTGAGGATGAGGATCGGGTCGGTGATGGAAGCGATGTCGTCCATCACGCGCTTGCACTCGTCAAGCGAAAGCTCGCCCGGATACGGCTCGCAGTGCGCGGCCGCACGGCAGTGCGCGCAGGCCAAGTTGCAGCTGCGCGTAATCTCCCACGCGATGATGCGCGGCGCCTTTATGCCCGTGCGCTCCTCGAACGCCTTCGCGGCAGCGCCCGCGCCCGGCCGATACGACCGCCCGGCGCCTGCATGCGAACCCGGATGCCCGCCGGGATGACCCTGTGGATGAGTAGTACCTTGCATTCCCTATTCTTCCTCCGGCCTCTCGAGCACCGGCGCCGGATCGCCTTCGTGCGGGGCAATCTCCTCATCGGTCAGGTAACAGGCAGGATCGGGCGCCCACAAGTCCCCCGTGGCCGCTTCGGCGCGCACGCGGAAATTTCCGCCACAAATGTCGAGGAACCGGCAAGTGCGGCACCGCCCCTTCACGAACGGGCGCTTGTCCTTGAGCCGGAACATGAGCTCGCTTTGCTCGGTCGTGCGGCTCACATCGGTCCATATCTGGCTGAACGGACGCTCCTTCACGTTGCCGAAGCTAAAGTGGCGCCAGAACTGATCGGCGTACACCTCGCCATCCCAGCTGACGCACGAGATACCGTTGCCCGTCGAATTGCCCTGATTCCACTGCAGCAGCTGCATGACGGCCTTGGCGCGCTCCGGGTCCTCTTTCTGCAGTTCCATATAGATGAAGGGCGCGTCGGCATGGTTGTCCACCGTCAGGATCTCGGGCGATCCGCCTTCGTCGAACCACGCCTTGGTGCGGTCCATGATGTGGCGCACGACCGCCCGCGTCTGCTCGTGGGTCAGGTCAAGGTCCATCATCTCGGATCCGCGGCCCGTGTAGACCAGGTGATAGAAGCAGGCGCGCTGGATACCGTATTCGCGCATGATGTCGAACACGTCATCGATTTCGGCGTAATTGAGTTTGTTGATGGTGAAGCGCAGGCCCACCTTGATGCCGGCGGCCTTGGCATTTGCCACGCCCTCCATCGCGCGGTCGAACGAACCGTCCACGCCGCGGAACTTGTCGTGCGTCTCGCGTTTGCCGTCGATCGATATGCCGACGTACGAAAGCCCCACTTCGGCGAATTGGCGCGCCAGCTCGGGTGTGATGAGCGTGCCGTTCGTCGAGATGACCACGCGCATGCCCGCCTGCTTGGCGTAGTGCATGAGCTCGAGCAGGTCCTCGCGCACGCACGGCTCGCCGCCGCTGAACAGCAGGACGGGGGCGCCGAACGCCGCGAGGTCGTCGATCATGGCCTTGGCCTCGTCGGTCGACAGCTGATCGTAGCGTTGCGCATCCGAACCCGCATAGCAGTGCTGGCAGCGCAGATTGCACGTCTTGGTGCAATTCCACACGACCACCGGCTTCTTGTCTTTCGAAAACTGCAAAAGACCGCTGGGCAGCTCCTTCGAACGGCGCTTGTAGCGCAATACGTCCGAAGGCTCTACTGCCCCGCAGTACAGCTTGGAAATACCTATCACGTTGTAAACCTCTCTCGTGCTACCCGATGCATGCCGCCCCTTCGCCTCGATAGCTGAAGGCAGCGCTATCGCCCCAACATGCATCGGGTCAAAAGAGGCCAGCCGAGATGCGCGCGACCAGTCGTCCCCAAGCGGTTGGTCGGCAAGAGCATCGGGTGATGCGGGTGTGAGAGGGGCGCCGACCCCCACCAGGCCCGGTTGCACGCACCTCCGCAGGCCCCTGATGATGAAGCTATCATATGCAAACACTCCCCAAGATGTAACTGCGAAAATTGATAGTATTTGCATTTCGCCTGTTCGTAGACGGGTAGATTGACCGCCTCACCCGTTGGCGAACGGACGCCGATACGCTGTCGCAGCGCAGAAGCACGGTAGATGCCGCGTCTATGAAGCCGTGTTGTTTACGAACTCTATGAGCTCGTTGCGCGAGTGCACGTCGAGTTTTCGGTACAGGTTCTTTTGGTGGAAACGCACCGTGCTCTCGGATACGACGAGCTTCTCGGCAATGTAGCCGCACGAGAAGCCCTGCACCGTGAGAAACGCAACCTCTTGCTCGCGCGGGGTAAGGCCGTACGAGGGTACGAGCGCATCCACGCGGGATTGCAGGATGTCGAGGGGGCTGGGCGCGGAATCGTTCAGGCCGGCGCTTTCGGGCGTAACGCTTTGGGAGTCAGCGTCTTGCAGCGTATCACCTCGCGACACGCTTTCTTGCAACGCATCGGCGGCAACCTCGACGCCCTTCTTCACTCCGTAAGCGGTAGGCTCGGGGCTATTACTATTCTCCACTGCGTCGGCAGGGGTTACGGCATCCAAAACGCCTTCGTGTTCCGCTGGCGCATCCAGCCGTTGTGATGAAGGCGCAAGCGCGGCAAGCAATCCCACTGTGCCGAACGCATGGCGATACACCGCAAACGTCACGGCGAAGGCGAGCGCCAAGACGATGACCGTAACGCCCGCAACACCTCCCAGGTTCTGCATGCTGTGGGGAAGCAAGCCCCCCAGAGCATCGCCAAGAGCCGTGGCGAGCGACCCGTTTGCACAGATCAGCACGATACCCGCCATGAACGACCGCGGAATGCGCAGGGCGCTGAACAGCGCCGGGAATATGACCCAATGCAGGAAATGGGCGCAGAACACCGCCGCGAGCAAGAGCCCGACCGCCACCTGAATGGACTCGCGCACCGAGAAGCACGAGAACAGGAGCGCGAGCACCAGCAGTGCGAACTGGGGAACCCAAACGAAATGCATCCAGCGTTTCGAGCGGATTATGATGCCAAGCGTAAAACCAAGTGCGGCAACGATGGCCACGCCGAACACCGCATAGTTAGGCGACCAGTCGTAAAGCCAAGTCAAATGCTGGGCAATGCCATAAACGACCGTCGCGAGAAAACCACAGAGCAGCACCATGACCACGGTAATCCACGGGATGCGCGCCGCCTGCGAACCGCGTAGCGGCCCATCGGGCGCAAGAGCGCTCAGGTCGCCGTTGGCGAGCAAGGCCAACGCGCCGGCCAAAAACGCAGACACGACAGCCGCCATAAGCGCCAAAGCCGCGTCGATATGCGGAACGCCCATGATGATAAGGCCCGATACGGCGAGTCCCGCAAGACCGATGACTACGATGGAGCGTACATCAAATCTGCTCAGAGTCAGCATCCATACGAACATGAGAATCGCCATGCAGGCTCCGCCGACGACGCCGACTGCCCATCCGAACTGCCCGCCAGCGTCCACGGCGAACACCACGGGAGCAGCAACGGCGCCTGCGATCGCCAGCAACAGCGCAGGTACGCCGATCTTCAATCGACGATGCCGTCCGGCAAGCGCAAGAACGGCCAAAGTAGCCAAACAGACCGCCATGCGCAGCCCGTACCACGCATCCGACGATTCGTACACGCCCTGCGAGAGGTACCCCACGAATCCCAGCGAGAGCATGCGCGAGTAGCCCACCATGCAACCGAACCCGATAACGAGCAGCACGAGCTGCCCAAGCTTCGGCACAAGAGCCGTAGCTTGACCGACTTCGCCTGCAATGCTGCTGGCGTGCGCGTTTTCCCCTTTTCCTAACGTCATATCGGTGAATTATCCCTTAAGGGCTTATCGGTTATCAAGGCACAGCAAACCGACAGCCCATCATTAACATACCTAACGATACAGCGTGCGTTCGAAGCGTGCATTCGACTTTGCCTCGACCTATTGCCCACCGCTCTGCGAGGGGAAGGCAGGGCCGTTCGCTTGGCTTCTGCTCACAGATATGGATGACAGGAACGGTGCCTGCAGAATCGCTCACAACCCCGCCTCCCCCCTCGCGGAGCCCCCCCTATTCCGCCAGGAACCTTTTCGCTTGGCTTCGGCTCGCGCATCCTGTATCCATGCCATTGTTTGTTGAGCATTTCCTCACCAGAATTAACGGCTTCTGGATTACCTGCAACGCACAAAATGCAGAAAAGCGCTACACTTTCACGTATGCACTGACGGGTCAAAGCCCGAAAGCCTGTAGCCGCTATACGCAAGCCGCCCGCACGCGGCGGCGGAATGGAGGACATCATGGACGATTGCCTGTTCTGCAAGATCATCGCCGGGGACATCCCCTCCAAGAAAGTCTACGAGGACGACGACTTCTACGCGTTCGACGACATCGAGCCCGAATGCCCCATCCACACGCTCGTCATCCCCAAGAAGCACTACGACAACCTGCAGGACGACGTCCCGCAGGAGCTCCTGGGCAAGCTGTGGAAAGTCGTGCCCGAAGTCGCCAAGGCCAAGGGCGTGTACGAGTCGGGCTACCGTTCGGTCATCAACACCGGCCCCGATTCCGCCGCGACCGTCAGCCACCTGCACGTTCACATCCTCGGCGGCGTGAAGCTTGGCCGCTTCACCTTCGAGGGCTCGCAGCGCCTGAACGGCTAATGTGTATTTTGGGTCAGACCCCAAATACACATTCATGCTCTCCTCATGAGTTACGCAGATGACGAAAGGCGCTGGAAGCGCATCCAAGACCTCCTTGCCGCTGAAGCCAGCGGCAAGGAGCTGCGTCCCGCCGTCTCGCAGCGCACGCTCTTCGGCATCCCCTCCACCGTCGAGCAAACCATAGAACGCATCGTTGCCGAAGACGAAGAAGAACGTCGCAAGAAGCGCGAAAACAACGCCGGTCATTAGGAGCCTGCCTGCATCAAACCGCAGGCAGGCCCTCCTTGTTCTTAGCAGCAAGGTGCCGAAAGCCGCCCGGACATGGCATGCCACATTAGCAGCGTTCCGCAGCAGATACCGATGACGCCGGAACCGCTTGCGCGCGAGGACTAGCAAGAATGCGGCATGTCCTGGCCAGACGGCGTTGGGACAAAATAGAAAAAGGCCGCAACGCGACGAGGCGTTGCAGCCTTTGATTCTTAAACAGCGCAGGTGCTTACAGCTGCGGACCAGCTGCGACGAGGGCCTTGCCGGTCTCGTTGGTCTCGTACTTCTTGAAGTTCTTGATGAAGCGGTCGGCCAAATCCTTGGCCTTGACATCCCACTCGGCGGGGTCGGCGTAGGTGTCGCGCGGGTCGAGGATGGCCGGGTCAACGCCGGGCAGCTCGGTGGGGACCTCGAAGTTGAAGATCGGGATGTTCTTCGTCGGGGCCTTCAGGACGGAGCCGTCGAGAATGGCGTCGATGATGCCGCGGGTGTCCTTGATGGAGATGCGCTTGCCGGTGCCGTTCCAGCCGGTGTTCACCAGGTACGCCTTCGCGCCCGAAGCATTCATGCGCTTGACGAGCTCCTCACCGTACTTTGTGGGGTGCAGCTCGAGGAAGGCCTGGCCGAAGCAGGCAGAGAAGGTCGGGGTGGGCTCGGTGATGCCGCGCTCGGTGCCCGCGAGCTTCGCGGTGAAGCCGGACAGGAAGTAGTACTGGGTCTGCTCCGGGGTCAGGATGGAAACCGGCGGGAGCACGCCGAAAGCGTCGGCGGACAGGAAGATCACGTTGTCGGCAGCTGGGCCGGAAGAGGTGTCGCGCACGTTCAGGACGATCTTCTCGATGTGGTCGATCGGGTAGGACACGCGGGTGTTCTCGGTCACGCTCTTGTCGGCGAAGTCGAGTTCGCCGTTCTCGCCCATGGTAACGTTCTCGAGCAGGGCGTTGCGCTTGATGGCGTTGTAGATGTCGGGCTCGGCCT
>CAMPAJ010000103.1 GCA_946631805.1 uncultured Eggerthellaceae bacterium | reverse complement strand
TCTCCTCGTTGACCGTGTCGGGCGTGCAGGTTAACACGGTTCAGAAGGCAATCGAGGTGCCGGCATCGGCTGCGGGCGGAGCGGCTGACGTTGGCGCGATCGTCGTGAAGCCCCGCGAGGGCGTCGTTGCGCTCCGCTCTCCTGTTAACTATGCCGATGTGTATAAGGCCGATGGCACGTTTGTGGCCTCGACGCTTTCGAAAGACAGTTTGAGTATCTTCCTTGACGATCCAAGCCAAGTGGCCAAGGACGACGTGCTTACCTGCAAGCTGTACAAGGGTTCCTCGAACAGTTTGTACGGGGGCGGCGTTGAGGCATATTGCGAAGTGAAAGCCGCCGCGCTCAACGACGCGAAACGCACGGTGGTCGAGTCGCAAGATATGCAAGTGCTTGGCAAAGTTGACCTTGCGGTTTCCAACAGCTATCAGAAGACCTTCGGTGCCGTGCTCGCATTGGCAGACAGCGGCATAGTCGTGGACGTCCAAGACGAGCGCCAGCGCATGGGTGGCTTGGGTAGCTCGGCCGAGGATGTGGCGTGTACGTTCGGCTCGGTGCCGCCTGGCACGTATCGGGTGCTCCTTGCCGATTTGGATGCTCTGAACAGCCTCGATGCGCAGAACAAGCTGGCCTTGAGCTTTATCGAACAGGCGCTTGACGAACGTGGCTCTAGCATGTGGGTTCAAAGCGACGTCTTTACCGTGGAGGAAGGACAGCAGACGAGCCTTTCGCTCGACTTCCCCGACAGCAAGCCCAAGGCGGCACCGATCAGCACCGATGATTCCAGCCTGCTCGTGGCCCCCTTCGATTCGAACCTCCACTACCGTGCGACTATCGCGATGGGGCAGGGTGTAATTCCCGAAGGCGAGGACCTCAACTTGGTTATAAAGACGACGCAGACGGGCCAGGAAACCTCCGATCGCACCTCGCTCATAGCGGGCAGCGTCGTGTACATCAACGGCACGGCTGCTACAGCGCACGCGACTATCGGCGGTGCGGGCAGCGATGACGGCGGTAGCGTGTACCTGCTTCCAAACTCCCTGCGCAACAGCACGTCCACCAATGCAAGCAACGGCGTGTACGTGGTGAGCATCCCCGCAGCCGATTTGGCGAGCGGCAAGTACGGTGCCTTCGATGCGGAGCACCCGCTTTCAATAACCTTCAGCGCACCGCGTATGAACGGTGGCAAGGTGTTCGCAACCGGCTCGGTGGCCTTCGGCAACATCGGGTGGAGCGACCACAGCATCGACACCGCCGCGATTTACCGATACCTGTGGGACGCGACGTACTACAGCATCGGCGAGTGTTCGTACTCCAACGCGACCGTCACCTGTCAGACGCCTGGTAACGTTGCCGACGCGCGCTTCACGGTAAACGGCGTGGCTCCCGCGAAGGCCGACCTGGAGCCCGACACTGGCGTTGACATCTATATCGACGGCGCCAAGGTGACGAGCGTGACGCCGAATCCCGGGTCAGGTCTGTACAACGCCACCGTGACGCTGAGCGATCCGTACGAATACTCCACGCACAGCGTGTGCGCAAAGGTGACGCTTGCGGGCGGCGACACCAAGAGCTCGGCCGTGAGCACGGTGCTGTACTCCAAGCGCATGGCCGCTCTCGAGCGTATCGAGGTGAGCACGTACAACGGCGGCTGGTCCACATCGTGGCTCAACGGCCAGGCGGTTTCGGGCTACTGGTACTACCTGCCCTCGAAGCCCACCAAGTATCGCCTGACGTTCAAGGCCGACGGCAAGCGAGCTCCCAAGGGGTCGGTGACCGACGTGTACGTCAACGTGCCGCACGGCACCGACGTCTGGCGCCTGAAGGCGAGTTGCAAGGGCAATGGCCAGTGGGAAACCGAAGAATACGAGATGGGCAACACGCCGCCTTCCGGCGAGTGGGTGACCTTCCAGCCGGCCGTACCCGATGCGGTGATAACCAAGGAAGATGCCGCGAAGATCGCCAAGCGCATCGCGAACTATAAGGCAGACGTCGATGGCTTTGCCGAAGCGTCGAGCGAAGAGCGCACCCTTACCTACAAGGGCAACCTCGTGCTGTCGCTGAGCAAAGACGGCAAAACCGCAACGTTCGAGGACGTGAACATAACCACCACTTCCAAATCAGGCGCAAGCACCTGGGTTGGCAAGCTGCCTAAGAATCCGTGGGCTTCTGGCGTCGACGACATGACCGTCAAGCAGAAGCAGGACCTGGAAGATGCGGGCTACGTGCCACTTTGGCAGCTTGTTGACCATGACGGCAACGTCCTGGACGAAGGCGACGTGAGCGCCACACCCGACGAAGAGGGAAGCAACGTCGAGTACAAGAACGTCAGCGCGTCGGGCGCTGCCGTCTACCAGCGCGTCGGCCTGCTCGACAGCTCGTGGGATGGCCAGATCCACAGTACGTTTGAGCCGACGGGCGCCGATAAAGGCAAGGTTGCCACCGATATCGTGTACAAGCACGCCTACGAAGACGGAAGCGGCTACCTATACGATCGAGTTACCGCCACGCGCGGGAAAATGGTCCACACCATATGCGATACGAAGCTCGACAAGGTCTACGAGCTCGTCTACAAGGCAAACGTCAACGTGCCGGATGCTACCTCGGATCTGGACGGGGACGGCCAGGTTACCATCGACGACAAGGTCATTGCCGTGAACGCCGGATGGTCGGCGTACGCAGATGACATGGAAGGCCTGTGCCAGGGGATTCTTCCCGAAGCAGACTCGAGCCCCGTGACGACCCAGTCGCTTTCTGTCCAAAGCGCGTCCGACGCCGAAAAGGGCAGTTCATCGGCTCTTCCCCTGCAAGTGGGCTCCCTCATGACGCAGGGTTGGCTGTGGGGAGACGACAAGCCCGTGGATTACGCGAACGCTTCGAGCGACGATACGATGGCGGCGCTTGCCCAGTTCTCCATCAAGTACGGTGGCGAGACGACGAATTTTGGCATGTTCTGTCATGAACACTTCAACCCGACGGGAACCAATAGGGGAGGTGTCGATCAACGGGCGCGCAAGCAGTGGGGCAGCGAGGGCGTGAAGCAGGCCATCGAGGCGTACGCTGGTTACTACGAGGGGTTCATGTTCAGCGGTATCTACGAGGCCGCAGGCCTGACTGGCTGGAATGTGGACATTGCGGCTGACATCACCGGACGAGCTAAGGGCGCGGCCAAGGGTGCCTACGGCAACGCGACAGGCAATAATGGAAAAGATGCGACGGTTAAAATGCTTCGTCGGGAATACTACGAAGCCATCTTGGCATACAACAAGGAAGCAGCGAAACGAGGCTGGAAGCCCATACCGTGGGATGACTTCCCCTTGGGCAGCGACCTTCCCGATCCGCGTACGACTCAGCCCGACCCGGCCAAGCCCAAAACACTCGAGGACGCGGAAGAGCTGTACAAGAAGATAATGGAGGAAGAAGGGCAGAAGAAAATGGCCGAATCGGGCGATCTGCCCGGCGCGGATCAGGATTCGAAGAATCGCACCAAGCCGAACGGTGCAGGTCGTGGCAGTGGCAAGGGCGGCAGCGGCGGCGGAAGCGGTAGCGGTAGCGTGGCCACGAGCGTCGCCAATTCCAACTCGCATGTAGGCATCATCGACCCGTCGGGCTTCGTGTACACGGGTGTGACCGACAACCGATTGGCGGACGTGACGGCCACGCTGTTCGAAGTGAACGACGATGGCTCTCGCGTGCAGTGGGGCGCGCAGGATTACGGCCAGGTGAACCCCTATATGACCGATGACGAGGGACATTACGAATGGTTCGTGCCCGAGGGCAAGTGGTCGGTCACGTTTGCCAAGCGCGGGTACCTACCTTACACGACGGGCGCGGACGACGGCGTCGGGGCCGAGCTAGCCGGCGATACTTGGTACATGCCGGTCGCGCCGGCGCAGCTCGACGTAAACGTGAACCTGGTCAAGGCCACACCCCCGCAAGTGCAGGGCGTCGAATGGACTAAGAACGGCATCGAGGTCACCTTCACCCAGGTCATGAACGAGGAATCGCTGAGTGCGGCCATGCGGCTTTCGCGCAACGGCGAGCCGCTGTACGACGAGCCGCTGTACGCGACGATTAAGCTTGAGGGCAGCGAATATGGCGAGCTCGAAGGTACGTACGTGACGCGTGCAACGATTAGTCCGGAAGGCGACGTTTCGGCTGATGACGTGTTCACGCTCGAAGTGAGCTCGTATGCCGAAAGCGATGCCACGACGTTCAAGGGCATGCAACGCGATGGTGTGAAGATGGTCGCGGGCTATGTAACCGCGCTCTCGCCGACTGACGAGGCGCTTGATGGCGGCGCTTTGGAGCAGGCAAAGCGAGCTGCGCAAAATCTGCTGACAACCGTTGCCTCTGCAACGGTGGGCGTTGCGAAGAGCGCGAACGGTTCCGATGTGGCAACGACGGCCAAATGGGCTCCGCAGAGCGCATTCGACCGGGTAAGCAAGGCCGTGGCCGCCCTGAATGCCGTGCTCGAAAACGAATCTGCAACGTCATCCGACGTGAGCAGTGCGACAATCGCCCTGCAAGACGCGCTCGATGCGTTCTCGGCGGCTTGCAAGAATGGCACGAAGAGGCCGGCGCCCAAGGTCGTGAAGGGCAAGACTTACGCGTACGGCTCAGGAACGGCGGCGGCTTATTACCTCGTGAAGAGCGTGGCGACGGCTAAGGCGGCTGGCAGCGTGTGGTACGTCAAGCCCAAGACCCCCGCAAAGGTCAAGACGCTCGTTGTCCCCGCCACGATCAAGCTAGCGGATGGCAAGTCCTACAAAGTCACCGGCGTGAGCGCAAGCGCCTGCGCCAAATGCACCAATGTTACGAAGGCCACGATTGGCGCCAATGTCGCAACGATTGGAGCGAACGCCTTCAAGGGCTGCAAGAAGCTCAAGACGCTCGTCCTCGGTAAGTCCGTAGCGTCCATCGGCGCGAATGCGTTCAGCGGGTGCATCGCCCTGACCAAGGTTACTTTGGGCGCCAAGGTCAAGACCGTTGGGGCAAGCGCGTTCAAGGGCTGCAAGAAGCTCAAGACGCTTTCTGGAGGCAAAGCCGTTACCTCCATCGGGGCCAACGCTTTCAACGGCTGCGTCGTGCTGGCCAAAGTTGCGCTCGGTGCCAAGGTCAAGACCGTTGGTAAGCAGGCCTTCAAGGGTTGCAAGAAGCTCAGCAAGCTAACCGTCGGCGCTGCTGCAAAAACGATCGGGGCAAATGCGTTCAACGGTTGCAAGAAGCTCGCGACCGTGACGGTTTCCTCCAAATCCCTCACGAAGGCCAGCTGCAAGAACCTGGTCAAAGGTACCAAGATTACCAAGGTCAAGCTTTCCGGCAAGGGTAAGGGCGCCAAGAAGGCGTACAAGAAGTACTTCCCCAAGAAGAACGCTGGCAAGAAGCTCACGGTTTTGTAGCAACGGGCACTATTCCATGGTGGGCCGGAAGGGCGCATGCCCCCGGCCCACCGGATGGACCAACCGTTCGCGCAAAGGGGCCGTGCGTGCAAAAGGGTCGTAGCCAATTTCACATACGGCGGACTGGAAGAGACGCGCGTTTCTGGTCCGCCGGTCAGATTGATTGTTCGTGTGAAAAAGGGTCGTAGCCAATTTCACATAGCGCAATAGGGCCGAAACCACTTTGGCAAACCGAGGGGGCGTTTGCATCGGACCCCGCATGTGAAACTGGCTACGACCCTTTTGCACGCATGACTTGTTGCAGTTTCGTGGGCTGGGGTTTCTCGCGGGACCATTGTGCATTGGGTGCGCTACAATAACCCAGTTTGCATGAAGACCGAAAATGTGTATTTGGGGTCAGACCCCAAATACACATCGCAAGGAGTTGGGAACAGATGACGGACTATACGAACGAATACTGCATGCACACCGCCACGTGCGGCGAGCTGCGCAAGGACGACTGCGGCCGCGAGGTCACCCTCACGGGGTGGGCTTGGCACAACCGCGACCACGGTGGGCTCATCTTCGTTGACCTGCGCGACCGCGCGGGTTACACGCAGGTGGTCGTCGACCCCGATTGCGTTACTCCCGAGGAGTTCGCGGTCGCCGAGCACTTCAGCCGCGAGGATGTGCTGAAGATTACCGGCAAGGTGCGCGAGCGCGGTCCCGAGGCCGTCAACCCCAACATGGTTACGGGCGAAATCGAGGTCCTGGCCAGCTCCATCGAGACGCTGAACAAGTCGGTCACGCCGCCGTTCAGCATCGAAGACGGCATCGAGACCGACGAGACCACGCGCATGAAGTGGCGCTACCTCGACATCC
>CAMPAJ010000102.1 GCA_946631805.1 uncultured Eggerthellaceae bacterium | reverse complement strand
CGTTGTGCCAGCGAAACGAACCGGTTTGCTACCGCGGGGAAGGAGACGGATGGCGCTAGGCGGCAAATTCGCCGACTTGGTAGAGCGTCAGCGGGTCGATCGGGAATGACGGGATGGGCGCACGTGTGCCGCTGCCAATAGCTTCGAGGGGTCCGGAACCGTCTTTGCACAGGATAGGATACGCATGAAAAGCGAACTCAATGAAACACCCCGTCTTGCTTTAAACGGCTTACGCAAACGGTCTGACAAAAAGACAGATCAGAGGCGCTACATCCGCGATGTGAGCCGTAAGCCGGAAGGCACGGCAGACGTGGTAACCGTGACTATCGGCATGGTGGTGCTCGCGCTAACCGTCGGCTTCGCCGTGGGTTTCGCGGTGTTCGGCATCATGAACCTGTCCACGTGGCTGACCGGGCTTCTGTGGGATGGGGTAGGCGCTGTGCTCGGCGTGACATGGTTTCCGCTGATCGCGTGCACGCTCGGCGGTCTGCTCATAGGGCTTTGGACCTGGCTGACCGGCAACCGCGTGCGCCCGCTCGAGGAGGTCATGGCCGAGTTCAAAGCGACTGGCTCGTACAGGACGGACGGTGCCGTAAAACCAGCCGTAACGTTCCTGCTGCCGCTCGTGTTCGGCGGGTCGGTCGGTTTCGAGGCGGGGTTGACCGGGCTCGTTGCGGCTGGGTGTTGTTGGATCCGCGACCAGCTGAAATCAGCTGGCCTTCGCGCGGGAGCCGTGGCTGACGTAACCATAGCGGCGAGCATGGCGGCCATCTTCGGAACGCCGCTCGCGGGTATCGTCGCTGGCGCCGAGAGCGCGCCGGACGCGTCTGTGGACGAGCTCGAGGGAACTGGCGAGTCGCGAAACGCCCCGAGTGAGTCTGACGTTGGCGATTACAACATGCGCCGTGGGGTGAAGGTGGTCCTCTACACTGCTGCGGCGTTCGGCGCATTTGGCGGCATCACGCTGTTCTCGCACGTTTTCGGCGCGCACGCCGGCCTGCCGCGTTTCGAGCCGGTCGGCGCTGCGTATGCCGAGCTGCTTTGGGTTGTACCGTGCCTTGCTGCAGCTTATGCCATGACGCTTGTCTACCATGGATCGGCTCGCCTGTTCAAGGGGGTATCTGCACGTCTCGGCGATGGGGCACTTGCAACAGTTGGCGCACCCGTCGTTGCGGGCGTCGTCATGGGAGCGTGCGCGTGCGCGCTGCCATTCGTGCTGTTCCCCGGCGAGGCCCAGTCGGAAGAGCTCATGGCGACTTGGACGACCTGGCCGGCAACGGCGCTCTTGCTCACTGGCTTGCTTAAAGCGGCTATCACGCCTATGTGCCTGAATATGGGTTGGATGGGCGGCAATTTCTTTCCGTCAATCTTCGCAGGGGTGGCAATGGGCTATGGTCTGGCAGCTCTTACGGGTGCCGACCCGATGCTCATGGTAACGGTGACAACCACCGCGTTCCTCGCAGGCGTTGTAAGAAGACCGCTCTTGGTGCTTGCCATTCTGTTTCTCTGCTTCCCGGCGGAAGGTCTCGTCTGGATGGGCCTTGCTGCAGTTTTGGGGGCAACCCTTCCCGTCCCCAGCGCCTTGCTCGTGCCAGAGGCGGAAGGATAGCAGCCAAGCGCTGGGCAAATGAGTTCGACGTTTGGCTCGCACCGTCGTGCCTGCGATATGGCCACTTTCCACGTCGCGGTGCGCAACGACGGAAACCGGTATCTTTCTGGTTGCTCGCTTACGCTGTGCGTATACAACGATTCGACGAGTCGCTCGAGGGCGAGTCATAGCAAGTCGATGGTTGCACTGGCCTTTTGCTTGTCCTCTTGAACAGGGATGTTGGGAATTAAGGGCAACGGTTCCAGTGCTTCAGGATGAGGTTATGGACCATGCGAAAATCATGGCCATGGTGATGGGAAGTGTGACAGGGCGGAGCATCGTGGCGTTGTCGCATGTTTATAATTGGGCACACTAAGCTCAACCGCTCTTGCGAGACGCTCGTTACCAACAGAGAAAGGACCATCATGCTCGAAAAGGTTGACCTCAAGGCAAAGAAGATGGAGAAAGAAGAGTACAAGCCCGTTCATGACGAGCTCATCCAAAAACTTGTCGTGCTGCAGCAGCGGGCGCGCTCTGCGGGCGTGGGGTTGGTCGTTCTCGTAGAAGGTTGGAGCGGTGCCGGCAAGGGCAGCCGTATTTCCGAACTCGTGTACGAGTTGGATGCGCGCGCCACGAAGGTGCATGTGACCGAGGATATCAACCCGAAGGCGGCTCGAAAGTTCCCTGGCATCAAGCAGGGCGTGACGGGTAACGACCCCCTGATGAAGCAGTTCTGGCAGGCGCTCGGCGAGCGCGGTGAGATAACGTTTTACGACCGCGGCTGGTACACTGCGGCGGTCGAGCAGGCGTTGTTCGGGCTGGCGGGCGCCGATCCCAAGGAGCTGAAGAGGATCGCCAAGAAGTTGAAGAAGCTGCCCGACGGCGAGCGCGGCGCTGCCATCGCACGCAACGCACTGGCGAAAGACGCTGTAGCGGCCTATCGCGACATCGCCTGCAGCTTCGAGCAAATGCTCGTCGATGATGGCTACGCCGTCGTGAAGTTGTTCGTCCATGTATCCAAGAAGGCGCAGAAGAAGCGTCTCGAGGCCCTTCGCAAGAATCCCGATACTGCCTGGCGCGTGAGCGATAACAAGCTCGCGCTGACGAAATATTACGATGACGCCTACGAGATTTACGACCGCCTCCTCGAGGGGTCCGATTTCGCACAGGCGCCCTGGACCATCGTGAACGGCGAGGATCGTCGCGCCGCGAACGTCCAGATAGCCGAGGCGCTCGTCAATGCACTCGAGCATGCGTTGGCCGCCGGTACCGATGCGGCTGCCGAGGCAGCCAAGGCTAAGGCCGCCGAGAACTCCGCCGCGCTGGCGGACGGCGCGGACGGTGGCTCCGAGGGCAAGAAGGCCGGCGACGCGAAGAAACTGGCCGAGGCCTACGAGGAAGAGGCCGCCGCGCAGAGTGCGCTCGCGCCTCGCGGGTCGAACTACATAGTGATGGCTGGCTATCCGCAAATCGACCATTCGAAGCCCAAGCCGCGCATCGACGATTCGGAAGAGTACCATGCCAAGCTCAAGGAAGAGCAGGAGCGTTTTCGCAAGCTGCAGGAGGAGGCGTACCGCAAGGGCGTGCCGACCGTGATCATGTACGAAGGCTGGGATGCGGCAGGCAAGGGTGGCAACATCAAGCGCATCGCCCAGGCCATCGACGCGCGCTCCTACCAGATATTCCCTTCGCCCGCTCCCTCCAAGGCCGAGCTCGCGCATCCGCACCTGTGGCGTTACTGGACGCGTCTGCCCCAGGCGGGCAAGATCGGCATCTACGACCGCAGCTGGTACGGCCGCGTGCTCGTCGAGCGCGTCGAGGGCTTCGCGACGCCCGAGCAGTGGGGAAGGGCCTACGACGAGATCAACGCGTTCGAGCATCAACTCGTGCAATGGGGTGCCGTGCTTCTGAAGTTCTGGGTGGACATCACGCCTGACGAGCAGCTCGCGCGCTTCGAGGCACGTGCGGCCGATCCCACCAAGACCTGGAAGCTCACCGACGAGGACTGGCGCAATCGGGAGAAGTACCCGCTGTACAAGGCGGCCGTCGACGATATGTTCCGCCTTACATCCACCGAGTTCGCGCCCTGGACCGTGTTGGAAAGCGACAGCAAGTACTACGCGCGCATCCAGGCGCTGCAGGCCATCAACGAGGCGCTCGAGGCGCGCCTGCATAGGTAATGCGGCAAAGGGAGGCTGGCTGATAAAAGCCGCATGCGTTAGGGTCTTAAGCGAAAAGTGTACATATTTTGCTCTGCAAAAAAGTCGAGCTGGGCAAACGCAGTGGAGAAGCGAAAATATGTACACTTTCTTACGAGGGAATCCCGAGCAGATGTTCTTAGATAGCCTGAAGGGGCGCAGCTGGCGCTCCTTCCTCTAGAAGGGGTTACATGGTCGATACCGTCAACGCGAGCGCAAGTCTTACCGGTGCGGAAGGCGCAGAAGCTCGGGACAAGCGCTCTCGCAACCGTAAGCTCGCGTACGAGGCCTACGAGGAGGATAAACGGTGCAGACGCATCGGCGAGCAAAAGGCGCGGGCGGAAGCAGGGGCAGGAACAGGAACAGAAGCAGGGGCAGGAGCAGGAACAGGGGCAGGAGCCCAATCCCAATCCCAATCCCAATCCCAATCCCAATCCCGCAAGAAGCTGTTCAGCGAAGTCCCGAATGTCGTGGGCGAGCGCGTGGTTCTAAACCGCGTCGTCGATACCGATGTCGACGCGCTGCTCGACTTGATAGAAAACCCGATCGTGCAGCGCTACCTGCCCACCTACCTGTTCGAGAAGCAGTTTGACGATGTGAGCGAGGCCATATCGCAGCTCTACGGTGACCTGTTCCAAAACAAGGAATCGCTCATCCTCGCCATCCGCGACAAGCAGACGGGTGAGCTCGCGGGTCTGGCAGAGTTCTACGGACTGCGCGACGATTTGCACAAGATAAGCGTGGGTTACCGGCTGCGCGAGCGTTTCTGGGGGCGTGGCTTCGCCACCGAGGCGGCGCGCCTGATGGTGGGATACCTGTACGGCGAGACCGACATAGAGATAATCACGGCGTCCACCATGGTGGAAAACGAGGCGTCGGCACGCGTGCTCGAGAAAGCCGACTTCATCCGCACGGCGCGCGGCGTCGATGAGGACTGGGGCTTTGCCGAGCCCACCCTCGTGGACAAGTGGTTCTGCTAGCAAGCGTGGACTCGGTCGTTCGGGGCATTGACCCCGGGCTTGTAATCCGAGTTCGTGCGCATGCATTCCGGGCGCGGGTATCAGCGGTAGCGGCACTGCTGCACGTTTGGGCTGCCTTTGGCGCGAGCGGCGTCGGCTCGTGTGCATATGCGATTCGCACTCGCTCAACCGGATTTACACGCTCGAGCAGCAGTATTCGTACAATATCGATAGCTACTTGCCTCCGCGCCTCTGCGCGTTCTTGCTCCATGGGCGGCGCTGCACGTTTGCGTGCGTGATCATCCTATGTGCATTTACGCTCCCGAGGTAGTACCGCACGTAAATGCATATTTTTACTCCAGGGATAGCACTGCACAAAAATGTGCGCTCTCACCCCCTGTGGTAGCGCTACGCTAAAACGTGCATTCTCACCCCAGGGGTGGTACTGCACATTACTGGTCGGCTTCGGCGGGGAAGAGCAGCTCGATAAGATGGAGGCCCTGCTTGCCGCCCATGTTGATGCCTTCGGTACAGAACTTGCAGTAGCACACGGTTTTTTCGGTTTGGATCTGCTCGCAATGCTCGCGGAAATGCTCGACTTGCTCTTCGGGCTGCATGGGGGTGAACATGTGCGGGAATTGCTCGACGTAGCGTTTATGGGCGAGCTGCGCGTTGCTTTCGGTGCACGGGGATAGCAGGTTCACGCCGCAGAACTTCGTGTTCTCGTGGTTCTCTTCCAGCTCGACGATGCGGATGTTCATCTTCTGCATGAGGGAGCGGACGGTGTCCTGGAGGTAGCGTTTCTCGAAGGCAATCCAACAATCTTGGACGGTCATCTCTTCGCCGTGGTAGTCGGGGAAGGCGAAGTCGGGGTCCTGATCGATTACCTCCCAGAGGAATTTGAACGGGGCGTCGGTGTTTTCCTCCATAATCGCAGCGCAGTTGTTGCATACGATAATTGCAGTGTCATCTGCGGTGAGCTTCGTATGGTTGGGCCTGCAGCATCCGATCGGCTTTATGCCGAATTTTTGTTCCACGTACGCCCGCGCCCTCTTGCTCGCGTCCTTGAACTGCGCCGTGACCTTGCAACTGGGGAAATAGTAGTACGGCATGTGCGTCCCGCCTTTTCTGCTCGCGCTTTTCCTGCGATGTAAGTATAGGGCTGATTTCGATGGCGTTTTGTTTCCGCTGTCTGTTTTGCGCAAAGGCGGCAATCGCATTTGGTATGGCGGGGCCGCCTCCCGGCTTTTACAGCTCGTCCTCGTAAAGCACCATGCCCACAAACCGCACGCGCCCGTTCTGGAACGAATAGTCCAGTCCGACGTTCTTGCATGTCGCGCCGACGGCCACACCGTGCGCCGAAAGCGAGAGGCGTTGCTCGTCGGGCCTGTTGCACGGGGCGTCCGGGTACGAGCAGGGGCTGCACAGGTCGCATCCACCCGTCGAGAACTCGGCGACGCCCTTGAAGGAGCGGCGCAGTTCGGCGGCGAGGCGGTCGAGCTTCGCGTTGTGCTCGTCGCGCGTTTCGCCAAGAAGCTCCCAATCTTCGTACATGTCGATATCGTCGCGCACGGTCTGCACGAGCACGCCGGCCTCCTACTCGCATGGCTATGAGGTCGTGGCATCGCGCCGCTTCACG
>CAMPAJ010000101.1 GCA_946631805.1 uncultured Eggerthellaceae bacterium | reverse complement strand
GCCCACCAACCATCTGGATCTCGAGTCGGTCCGTTGGCTCGAGAGCTTCCTGCGCGGGTACTCGGGGGCCGTCATCGTCGTCAGCCACGACCGCGCCTTCATGGACAACATGGTCGACCGCGTTGCCGAAATCGACAACGGCCAGGTCAATCTATACAAAGGAAACTACACCGCGTATTTGAAGGCGCGAGAGCTGCGCATCGAGCAGCTCAAGGCGGAGCACGCCCAGCAGCTGCAGGAGATTGCCCGCCTGGAGGCGTTCGTCGAGAAGTTCCGCTACAAGGCCACGAAAGCACGCCAGGCTCAGGATCGCGAGAAGAAGCTCGAGCGCTTGCGTGCCAACCTCGTCACCATCCCCGAGCAACGCCAGACCGTGCATTTCAACTTCAATCAACCGCCGCGTACGGGCGACGAGGTCGTGCGCGCGACGGGGCTGGTAAAGCGCTATGGCGATAACGTCGTCTACGATGGCGCCGATTTCCGCCTGTACCGCGGCGACAAGGTCGCGCTCGTGGGCCCGAACGGCGCCGGAAAATCGACGCTGCTCAAGATGGTGGCTGGCGCTCTTGCCCCCGATGCGGGGACGGTCGAATACGGCGTCAACGTGACGAAGACCTACTATGCGCAGCATCAACTCGAGGAGCTCAACTCGGGCAACACGGTGTTCGAGGAGCTCGACCGCGTGGCGCCCGGCTGGACGATTTCCCAGGTCCGCACGTTGCTCGGCGCCTTCCTATTCAACGGCGACGACGTGGAAAAGCGGGTGAGCGTGCTCTCCGGCGGCGAGAAGAGCCGCCTGGCCTTGGCCAAGATGCTCGTTGCGCCAACGCCGCTGCTGTGCCTCGACGAGCCCACGAACCATTTGGACATCTCGAGCGCCGACGTGCTCGAACAGGCACTGCTTCATTTCGATGGCACAATTTTGCTCATCACGCACGACCGGCACCTCATTCGCAGCGTTGCCAACCGCATCGTCGAGGTCAAGCCGGGCAAGCTCACGGACTACCCGGGCGATTACGATTACTACTTATATAAGACGGGTCAGGCGGAAGAGGACCGAAGCGTCGTCGACGAGTCCAAGGCGGCAGGTCGCGGCAAGTCGGGTACGCTCAGCCATCATTCCTCGGCCACCTCGAGCGTGACCAACGGGCCGGCAGGCAAAAAATCTGCGGGCAAACAAGGCGAGGGCTCGAACGCGACGCAGGTGACGGTGCGGCGCCATCGCGGCGAAAAGCGCCCCGATGCGAACCCGGTGGCCAAACCGCTGACGGAGGAGAAGGGCTCGGCGCCCAAGACCAAAGAGCAAAAGCGGCGCGAAGCCGAGGCGCGCAACCGTGCGTATGCCGCGCTCAAAAACCACCGCAAGCGCATAGCCGAGCTTGACAAGCAGCTCGAACGCGATAACGCGCGCATGCAGGAAGTGCTCGATTTGCTTGCCGATCCCGATTTCTACACGAGGGAAGACGAGACGAGCGATGTGATTGCCGAGCATGCGAAGCTCAAGCAGCGCATTGCGGCCGCCGAGGAGGAATGGCTTCTGCTCAACGAGGAGCTGGAGGAAGAGATGGCGCGCCAGGCTTCCATGTAGGCGGATTAATAATGCAATAATCGGAGAAGCGATGATCAACGTTGTGCTCATAGAGCCAGAGATACCGCAGAATACGGGGAACATTGCGCGCACGTGTGCTTGTGTGGGCGCGCGGTTGCATTTGGTCGAGCCCATGGGGTTTCGCCTGACGCAGCGCAATTTGGCGCGGGCGGGATGCGACTATTGGGATGAGGTCGAGATAGTGCGCTGGTCGTGCGTCGACGAGTTCTTGGAAGCTCATCCTGCGCGGTTTGCCGGCTCGCAGGGGAGCGCATGCGAGCTCCATTTCTTCACGGGAAGGGCGACGCGTTTGCATGATCAGGTGGAATACGGCGACGGCGCCTACTTGCTGTTCGGCCGCGAAAGTGCGGGCATCGACCCTGCCATTTTGGACCGCTTTCCCGACCAATGCGTGCGAATTCCCATGCGCGAGGGGCTTCGTTCGCTCAACTTGTCTAATGCGGTAGCCATTGCGGCCTATGAGGCATTGCGCCAGCAGGGGTTTCCCAATTTGGTGTAAGAGGGCGCCTTATCGTCCCCGTTTGATTCTGCGTTTGCTACAATGCTAACTACAAGTTTCCTGATGAAAGGAATTACGCTTATGAACATCGTGCTTTTGGGTGGGCCGGGTGCTGGCAAAGGTACCCAGGCTGCAAAACTGGTCGAGGAATTCCACACTCCCCACATTTCGACGGGCGACATGCTCCGCGCGGCCGTCAAAGCTGGGACTCCGCTGGGTCGCAAGGCTAAGGGCTACATGGATGCTGGAGAGCTCGTTCCCGACGATGTCATCATTGGCCTGGTTATCGACCGCCTGCAGGAGCCCGATACCGACGCCGGCTTCATCCTGGACGGTTTCCCCCGCACGTCTGCTCAGGCCGTTGCGCTCGACGCCGAGCTGGGCAAGCTCGAGCGTCCGCTGGATGCCGCCCTGCTGATCGACGTTGACCCCGAGGTCATCGTCAAGCGCCTGTGCTCGCGCCGTATGTGCCGCGATTGCGGTTTCATCGGTTCCGAGGCCGATGCGTCGTGCCCCAAGTGCGGTGGCGAGATGTACCAGCGCGACGACGACAACGAGGCAACCGTGCGCAACCGTCTGGACGTGTACGAGAAGTCCACGGCTCCGCTCATCGACTACTATCGTGGCAGCGAGCTGCTCGTTTCCATCGACGGCGACCGCGATCCCAACGTGGTGTACGCCGACGTGAAGGAAGCCCTGTCGCTGTAGCTTGCGCTTACAATTTCTGGTAGAACTTTGCGAAACCCCCGATTGCGGGGGTTTCGTTTTTTTGCGTTGCCCTTGCTTGGGCTGGGCTAAGCCCGCTTCTGCTGCACGTTTCCAAGGAGTAAGTACCAGGAATACCCTGATACTCATTCAGTGGCAGTTCGCCGTAGAGCCGTGGTGGCAGAACGTAGAGTTGCCGCTTATCGGCCGCGCGTGCACGGAGGGGGCGTTTGGCCATTGCATGGGGTTACAATACCGAGCATGCGGTGTCGTGCGGGCGCCGAGGAGCGTTTGCAGGCTTGCAAGCTTTCGAGCTTATGGAGCTGCCGAATAGGCATACAGTCATGCTCGCAATGCGCCGCAACAGATGCGCGATTCTGCGCTGATGCCGGGAACCACCGTTGCTTTACAAAGAGCGTCTATATGGAAGGGGTTGGATATGAGCGCATTTTTGGATTCCATCGTGAGCCGTGCCAAGGCGGCGAAGAAGACCATCGTATTGCCCGAGGGCGACGATCCGCGTACGCTCGAGGCGGCCGAAAAGGTTTTGGCTGATGGCATAGCCGATCTTATCATTTTGGGTGACGCCGCCCAGATTGCGGCGAGCGGTCGCGCTCTTGAAGGGGCGCGCATAATCGACCCTGCTGCGTACGAAGGCCGCGAGGAGCTGGCTGAGACCTTGTACGAGGTGCGAAAGAAGAAGGGCATGACCCTCGAGGAAGCGCGCGCCAAGCTCGACGACGTGCTGTACTTCGGTGTCATGTTGGTCAAGACGGGCGCTGCCGACGGCATGGTCGCGGGTGCCTGCCATGCCACGGGCGACGTTTTGCGTCCCAGCTTGCAGATTCTTAAAACCGCCCCTGGCGCAGCGCTCGTGAGCTCGTTCTTCATCATGTGCGTGCCAAATTGCGATTTGGGCGCCAAGGGCACGTTCTTGTTCTCGGACTGCGGGCTCGAGGTCCAGCCTACCGCCGAGCGGTTGGCCAACATCGCCGTGAGCTCCGCTGCGTCGTTCAAGGCGCTCGTGGGCGAGGAGCCCCAGGTGGCGCTTCTTTCGCATTCGTCGTACGGCTCTGCCAAGAACGACGATGCCGCCAAGGTCGTCGAGGCGACTGCTATAGCGCGCGAGCTTGCTCCCGAGCTGGCGCTCGACGGCGAGCTTCAGCTCGACGCCGCCATCGTCCCCGAGGTCGGCGCGTCCAAGGCACCCGATTCTGCCGTAGCCGGCCATGCCAACGTGCTCGTGTTCCCCGACCTGGACGCTGGCAACATCGGCTACAAGCTCGTGCAGCGCCTTGCGAAAGCCGAAGCATATGGCCCCATCACGCAGGGCATAGCCGCACCCGTGAACGATTTGTCGCGCGGTTGCGTGGCCGACGACATCTACGGCGTCATAGCCATTACCTGCGTTCAGGCGCAACAGTAGCATTCGGTAGAAGTCGGTAGCTGCAAAAGCCTGTTACCACATAACGTAATCGAACGGCCCGCTTTGCTTCGCGCGAAGCGGGCCGTCTTCGTTTGCTCTTTTGGGTTGGCGTAGCCTATTAGAAGAAGAACATGCTCTCGTCGTAGTCGATGTCGGGATCCGAGATGAGGTCATGGACGAGCTCGTAGGTGTCACGTGCGATCATGAGCTCCTCGTCGGTCGGGATGATGACGATGAGCACTTCGGAATCGTCCGTCGAGATCTCGCGCTCGCGCGGACCGGTACGGTTTTTCTCGAAGTCGAGCTTGATGCCCATGGTCTGCAAGCCGGCGAAGATCATGCGGCGCATCTTGACGGAATTCTCGCCGACGCCGCCTGTAAGCACGATGCAGTCAACGCCGCCCATAACGGCAATGTACTGGCCGATGTAGCGCTTGGCCGAATTGGCGTACATCTCGATGGCCAGCTGAGCGCGCTCGTTGCCGTGCTCGGCTTGCTCGTCGACGTTGCGCAGGTCGTTGCTAATGCCCGAAACGCCGTAAAGGCCCGATTTCTTGTTCAGAAGGTCGTTCATTTCGGCGGGCGTGAGGCCTTCTTTCTCCATGACGTACGTGACGATGGCAGGGTCGATGCTGCCGCAGCGCGTGCCCATCATCAGGCCGTCGAGCGGTGTGAGGCCCATCGAGGTGTCGACCGCGATGCCGTGGTCGACTGCCGAAATAGAGCAGCCGTTGCCTAGGTGGCACGTGATGAGCTTGAGGTCGCGGATGTCTTCGTCGAGCAGGTCCGCCGCGCGCTCGGCGATGTATCGGTGCGACGTGCCGTGCGCGCCGTACTTGCGGATGGCGTATTTCTCGTACAGCTCGTAGGGCAGGGGATACATGTAGGCTTTGGGAGGCAGCGACTGGTAGAACGACGTGTCGAACACGGCGACCATGGGCGTGTCGGGCATATGATGCTGGCAACCGCGGATGCCCATGATGGCGGCTTTGTTGTGCAGCGGCGCGAGCTCTGCCATCTCGTCGATTTTGGCGATGACGTCTTCGTCGATGATGACCGAGCGGTCGAAGTACTTGCCGCCCTGCACGATGCGGTGCCCGACGGCTTCGATTTCGTCAAGCGAGTCGATGGCTTTGGTGGGGCCGCTGGTGAGCGCCTCGAGGACGAGCGCCACGGCATGGTCGTGGTCGGGCATGGGAACTTGCTCGGTCACCTCGGCGTCGCCGATACCATGCTTGTGCACGGCTTCGTTGGAGCCCACGCGTTCGCACAGGCCTTTTGCCATGAGTTCCTGAGTTTCAACGTTAATGAGCTGATACTTCAGTGAAGATGATCCAGCGTTAATTACGAGAACATTCATCGTGCCCTCCTAGCGCATTTGAACTATGAATTCCCATTTTAACGAGTATGGGGAGCAGTTTTCCAAGCTGTAACATACGCATTCGGCAAACGGCAAGGGAATAAGCCGCCTGCCGCCCCAGGCCGACCGCTTCCCAGCTCGCCCCACGCTGGTGTCCGTTCACCATGTGTTCACGGCTGCGTTTGCGATGACGTTGGTATTATGTTCGAATGCAGTACAATTCAACTGTACGTTTCTTTCGTTGCCATTTTTATTCTTGCGAGAACAAGTGGTGATTAAGAAGGGAGAGGGTATGGCACGTGAGTTCAAATCCATGGACGGCAACAACGCTGCGGCATATGTTTCGTATGCGTTTACCGAGGTGGCGGGTATTTATCCCATCACGCCGTCCAGCCCCATGGCCGATTACGTTGACCAATGGGCAGCACAGGGCAAGAAGAACATCTTCGGCACGACCGTCAAGGTAGTCGAGATGGAATCCGAGGCGGGCGCTGCGGGCGCGGTGCACGGCTCGCTGGGAGCTGGCGCTCTGACCTCGACATATACGGCAAGCCAGGGCTTGCTGCTCATGATTCCCAATATGTACAAGATTGCGGCTGAGCAGCTGCCGAGCGTATTCCATGTGTCGGCTCGTACCGTTGCCACGCATGCTCTGAACATCTTTGGCGACCATTCCGATGTTATGGCGTGCCGCCAGACCGGCTTCGCCATGTTGGCGGAAGGCAACGTCCAGGAGGTCATGGACCTTTCGGCCGTCGCGCACCTGGCCGCCATCAAGGGCAAGG
>CAMPAJ010000100.1 GCA_946631805.1 uncultured Eggerthellaceae bacterium | reverse complement strand
GACGAATCGTTCGAACTTCCAGACAAAGAGCTCATAAAGACGAGCAAGAGCAAGAAGCGCTCTAAAGCGGCCGAACAGGAGCTCGCCGATACGGCTGCACGGTTGCAACAGACGATGGAAGACTTCGGCATCATGGCCACCGTCGTGGATTGGATCGCCGGCCCCACGGTGACCCTGTTCGAAGTCGACCTGCCCCCAGGCGTACGCGTGAGCCGGCTCACGGCCCTCAACGACGATATAGCCTTGGCGCTCGCGGCGCCAGGCGTCCGTATTTTCGCGCCGATTCCCGGAACTCATTACGTGGGCATCGAGGTCCCCAATGCGACCCGCGAGAACGTGCTTTTAGGCGACGTGCTCAAAGAGGTCAAGGGCGGACCGCTCGAGATGGCGATCGGCAAGGACGTCGAGGGCAACGCCATCGTGTGCGACCTTGCGAAAATGCCCCACCTGCTCATCGGCGGTACAACTGGTTCGGGTAAGTCCGTTGGCATCAACGCCATGATCATGTCGATGCTGATGCGCGCCACGCCATCGCAAGTGCGCTTCATCATGATCGACCCCAAGCGCGTGGAGTTCACCCCCTACAACGGAATCCCGCACCTGTACGTACCGGTCGTCACCGAGCCAAAGGAAGCTGCGAGCGCCCTTTCTTGGGGAGTCGCAGAAATGGAACGTCGACTGAAGGTATTCTCGAAGTTCGGAGCGCGCAACATCGCCCAATACAACGAGAAGGTGCGCAATGGCGACGTCGAGCAGGACGGGGGACCCGTCACCGAGGAGCTGCCCTACATCGTGATCATCATCGACGAGCTTGCCGACCTCATGATGAATGTAGGCAAGGAGGTCGAGTTCTCGATTGCCCGCATAGCGCAGTTGGCCCGCGCCGCGGGAATCCACCTGATAGTCGCGACGCAAAGGCCTTCGGCAAACGTGGTCACCGGTCTCATCAAGGCCAACATCACGAACCGCATAGCCTTCAACGTGGCTTCCGGCCTCGACAGCCGCGTCATCCTCGACGTTTCGGGCGCGGAAAGCCTCATCGGCAATGGCGACTTGCTTCTGTCGAAGCCGGAATATGCAAAACCGGTGCGCATCCAGGGATGCTTCGTTTCTCCCGAGGAAATCGAAGCAGTTGTCGAGGCGGTAAAATCGCAGGGCGAGCCGGAATACCATTCCGAAATCCTGAAGACCAACCTCATATCGCTCGGCGATACGATGCCCGATGGCTCCGGCGGCTCGGGCGGAGGCGGGGACGATCCGCTCATATGGGAGGCTGCCGAGATAGTCGTTGCAAGCGGCCTCGGTTCTACATCGAATATCCAGCGTAAGCTCAAAGTAGGTTACTCACGCGCTGGACGTATAATGGACATGCTAGAAGAGAAAGGCGTCGTGGGTCCCCCCAACGGCAGCAAGCCCCGCGATGTCCTTGTCGACGCCATGGAACTCGAGACGCTTAAAGCGTTCGAGCAGGCGGACGAATAAAATCAGGAGGTTCAAGTGGCACAGATGACATCTGGCAAGGTGTTGCATGAGGCACGTGAGCGAAAAGGATACGACCTGAACACTGTGGCTCGCAGGCTCAGGATCAGACCCGATATTCTCCGCGCTATCGAGGCGGGGGATTTTAACGCCATGCCTCCGCGCGGATACACGCGTAACATGGTTAACGCATACGCTCGACTCCTTGGTCTCAATCCGACTGAAATCGTCAATATGTACCTCGACGAAGCCTATGCCAACCAGGTGCAACGCGCGCGTGGCTCCGCTCCATCCTCAGGCTTCGACATGGACCGCGGTACGCGCCGCACGCGTAATCGCACGCGCGTAAACGCCGATACAACGAGCTCTAACCGCTCGTACGAAGCCGATCGGAGCTCAACGATACGAAGCGGCGTGACGCAGGCAACGCGCATCCTCTACGATGACGGCACCAGGTTCGCCCGCGACGATTACGGAGTAACGCGCGAGCGCACGGAACGCCCGGGTAAATCCGACCGCGACTTCCTGAGCCATCATTCTGGATACGATACGTCGAGCTTCGATTTTCTTGATGACGGATCTGGGAAACGCGGCAGTCGCAGCATACATGTTCAAGAGACGCCAAACTCTCTTTCGGCATCTCGGGTCCCGGCGTTTTTGCGCACGCGCGCGGCTATCGTCGTAATTGCAGTACTTGTGCTCGCGCTCATCGGCGGCGTCGCGTTTGCCGTATTCGGCAACAACGGTTCCAACAATCAGGAAGATGTTGGCCAGCTGCCCGTATCGGGCGTTGCCGACACGACCGGCGACGAAAGCGGGTCGAGCGCATCTGCGGCGGTCGAGATAGCGCCTACGAGTTCGCGCGTCATCTATTCCGTCCCCTCGGGGCAGGAGTGCTATGTCGAAACGTATCTTGACGGCAAGATGACGCCAGAAATGCTGACGGGTCCCGTTGAGCGCAGCGTAGAGGTCACGGGCGTATGGACCATAACCACGTACACCCCCGAAACGCTCAAGCTCACCGTTGACGGTGTCGAGACGCAGCTCAAGGTCGACGAGAACTACAACGATATGTATGCCTATACGGTCGACTTCCCTGCGATTCTGAAGAAATGGAACAGCGAGCATGGCACGTCCAGCTCTTCGGCGAGCTCGTCGAAATCAAGCTCGTCAACGTCATCGAGCGGCTCCGCTGCAACTACGCAATCATCGCGTGAGTCCTATGAGGAATCGGTCAACTACGACGATTCGGTCAATCTCGAGGAGAACCAGGCGGTTGACGAGAGCGCCAGCGAAGAGGATGAAGACACCGAAGAAGGCCAAGAGGGCGAGTACTACGAAGGAGAAGACGGCGAGTACAACGACGAGAGCGAAGAGGAAGACGAAGAAGGATACTACGAAGAAGACGGCTCCGAAGATGAGTACTACGACGGCTCCGGTGAGTACGAGGAAGAGCAGTAAGCTCGGTTCAACTTGCAAGCAACTCTTCAGCACGAGTTAAGGGGATACAAGTATGGCTAAGGAATCATCATTCGACATCGTATCGACTACGGATATTCAAGAAGTAGACAACGCGTATCAGCAAGCCAGGAAAGAGCTTGCACAGCGATTTGACCTCAAAGGTTCAGGAGCTCAAATCTCGTTCGATAAATCCGCCAAAACGCTCACTATCAAGGCCCCGAGCGATTTCGTCGCCGGGCAGGTCGTAGATATCCTCGGCTCCAAGCTTTTGAGGAGGGGTATTGACCTTGCTGCCGTTCGATGGGGCGATTCGCAGCCAGCCGCAGGGCAATCGGTTGTGAAGACGGCTACTATCGTGGAGGGTATCGACAAAGAGACCGCAGGCAAAATCAACAAGGATATCAAAGCGCTCAAGCTCAAGGCCAAGGTTCAAATCGAGGGCGACCAGCTTCGCGTCAGTTCTGCATCGCGCGACACCCTCCAGGAGGTCATCGCATTCCTGAAGGGGCAAGATTACGGTCTGCCGCTGCAATACGTCAACTATCGGTAACGCCCATGTCTCAACATAGCAACGAGCCACTAGCCACCGTCGCGTTCGTGACGATGGGATGTGCCAAGAACGAGGTCGATTCCGACCATATGGCGGCACGCCTTTCGCATGCGGGCTACCGCATTGTCGACGACCCGGAATCCACGAATGTTGTCATCGTCAACACCTGTTCGTTCATCCAGGCGGCTACCGAGGAGAGCATCGAGGCCATCCTCGAGGTAGCCGGCTACGATTCGGTTGCCTCCGGCGACTCCAAGCTCATTGTCGCAGGATGCATGCCAGCTCGCTACGGAGCGGACCTCGAGCCCGAGTTCCCTGAAGTAAGCGGCTACATTGCCTGCAACAAGGAGGACGACATCGTCGCCCACGTAGACGACCTCATGGGGGTCGAGCGGCTTACTGGTGATGACCGCGGCATATCATTGGATTCCCAAAACCAACACCGCGTATTCGCGTACGTCAAGATCTCGGACGGATGCGATAGGTTCTGCGCCTACTGCACGATTCCCTACATTCGCGGTCGCTATCATTCGTATACGCTTGACGATATCCGCGGCGAGGTGCAACGCGTCGTTGCACAGGGCGCTCGCGAAGTCGTTCTCATAGCACAGGATACGGGTCGATGGGGAAAAGACTTTGACGAGCCGTCCTCGCTGGCCCAGCTCATGTCATCACTTGCCGAGGAGTGGACGGGCATTTGGTTCCGCGTCATGTACATACAGCCCGAAGGCGTCACCGACGAGCTTATTGCCGCCGTGCGGGACCACGCCAACATATGCGATTACTTTGACGTTCCGTTCCAACACGCCAACGAGCGCATTCTAAGGAGCATGAACCGCAAGGGCTCAGGAGCCGATTTCCGCAATCTCGTCCAGCACATACGCACGAGCATTCCCGATGCGACCATTCGAACGACCCTCATAGCCGGCTATCCGGGCGAGACCGAGCAGGACTTCGAGGAGCTTTGCGACTTCGTCGACGAAGCCGAGCTCGATTACGTCGGCGTATTCGCCTATTCGCGCGAAGAGGGCACCAAGGCCTTTGACCTTGATGAGCAGGTCGACGACGACGAAAAGGCGTATCGCGCCCAAACGCTTCGGGATCGCGCCGACGCCGCTTGCGCGCCCCGCATTTCTGCACGCATTGGAAAGACCATGGACGTGCTCGTATGCGGAGCCGAGGAAGATGGCCAGCTCTACGGACGTGCGCAGTGCCAAGCTCCCGATGTCGACGGTGTAACGTACGTCCCGTCGGGTAACCCGGGAGACTTTGTTACCGTGACCATAGACGATACGCTGCTGTACGAAATGGAGGGTTCTTTTGCATGACGCCTCCAATTAGGAATAGGGAAGAGTGGCCCGAGGCTGCAACGCCGTCGAACTTCATCACGATAACGCGAATCCTCCTCGTACCTGTTTTCGTTGCAGCCCTTCTGGCTCCCTGGCCCGAATGGTTTGGCCTGGGCGACGCCTTCAGCAACAACTGGAAGTCGATTTTTGCCGCCGGTGTTTTCGTCGTCATCTCTGCAACGGACTGGCTCGACGGCTATCTTGCACGATCCCGAAACGAGATCACCGACTTCGGCAAATTCATGGATCCGCTTGCCGACAAGATCCTCGTAGCTGCTGCGCTCATAAGCCTCGTCGAGCTAGGCGACTTGCCAACGTGGGTCGTGCTCATAATACTTGCACGCGAGTTCATCGTCTCGGGCGTGCGCATGATGGCCGCTTCAAAAGGCGAAGTAATTGCCGCAAGCATGATTGGCAAGTTCAAGACCGTCTTCCAGATGATCGCAATCGTCCTGTTCGCGCTCAAACGCTCGTACATGGTCGGCAGCATAAACGAAGCCCTCGTAGATATCATGTGGATCGTCAGCTGGCTTGTGATGCTCATAGCGCTTGCGCTCACCATCGCCTCGATGGTGGACTACCTCGTCAAGGCGCGCGACATCATCGGTTTGGGCAAACCCATAAAGCCTGATGACGAATCGCTTTCAAAGGAGCTTCCCAATAGCCCTCGCGTACATGAACTTGCTTCCGAGATCGTTGCGAACGCTGTAGAGAAGAAGCTTATGGTCGCATCGGCCGAAAGCCTGACAGGCGGTCTTATCGGTGCCACTTTGACGAGCGTTCCCGGAAGCTCGGCCGTGTACAAGGGCGGCATCGTAAGCTACACCAACGAAGTAAAACATGCAGAATTGAAGGTAAACGAGTCAGACCTCGCAACGTACGGCGCCGTGAGCGAACCTGTGGCGCTTCAAATGGCGCAGGGGGGTCGGTTGGCAATCGATGCAGACATTTGCGTTTCTGTCACCGGACTTGCTGGGCCCGATGGCGACGAGTACGGAAATGCCGTTGGCACGGTTTGGATCGGAATTTCATCCGCGCGCTCTACGACCGCGAGAAAATACCTCTTTTCCGGCAATCGGCAGGAAGTGCGCGAGCAAACAGTCTTGCAGGCCCTTCAACTTGTCCTCGATGAGCTTGATGCCCTATAGGCCATAGGCTTGCCGTCAATCAACACGCTTCGAAGCCCCTGATCAAGTTTCCTGTAATAATTGATTGACTGAGATCGAATAATAACGAACTTGAAAGATACTGTGCATTTCAGGGCAATATTGCGTCTAGGTTACCTATGGAATAAAGCAGCTTTGCACGCTCGTCGAGCAACGGGAGCGTAATACGCAGACCATTTCTCGTACGTAGGCGCGCTATGCATGCGCATCCTCCTGGGCAAGGTTCGTAGTTTACGATTGCCTGCATGGAATGCGGATAGATATTGACATCAAACATCTGTTCGTTATACTAAGTACAATCGCAACAGAAAGAGGAATCATGAACGAACAAAAGGCCCAATCGCTCAAACTCACTACCGATCAAATCGAGACAAAATTCGGCAAGGGCGCCATTATGAAATTCGGCGATAGCAACAAGGATCT